>DATATI010000007.1 GCA_036268875.1 Polyangia bacterium
CACCTATCCGGATCGCGAGCGCAATTTTTTGAAAAACTTGTGTATCGGAGACCGCCGGGCGAATCTTAATCGACTCAGCAAATGGGCCAAGGGATGGCGTGTGTCTGCGGTGGCCGAGATTTCCTGTAGGACAGCCTCTTATGAACGAAATCATTTGGCAAAGGCAGACATCTCACAATGACCTTGCCCAGGGGGCACGGCATTTGGGCCGCGTCCACGACACGATTCTCGTCTACGGCGGTTCAGATGCGCCCTTTGTTGCACCAGTGTACACACCGTACGACGGTAGCTACGTAAGTTCCCACTACGGAGTCGTTGACGAGAAAGGACGGCGCTTTCAATACGGTGATCTGAGTGGGCCGGGCGGAGCCGCAAAAGGGAACCCTTATTACGAACTCTTCGGGCACACAAGATATTGGCGATATAGCGAGGAGCGCGCGTACGTGAATTGGTCAAGGAAGGCCGTGTCGTCCAGCCATCACCTGGTGCATTGCCTCGACAGAAGCGACTGCTCGATGACATGCCGGGAATTCCACTGCAGGACGTCTGGTCCGACATCAGTCCTGTCAATTCGCAAGCCAAGGAAGCTCTCGGCTATCCGACCCAGAAGGTCGTCACGCTATTGGAACGAATTATCGGCTTGTCGTGCCCACCCAACGGCCTTGTTCTGGACTGCTTCCTTGGCTCCGGCACCACCGCCGAAGCCGCCGAGCGCCTCGGCCGCCGTTGGATCGGCATCGACAATGGCAAGTACGCCGTCCACCTGGCAAGAAAGCGACTGATCCAATTGCACGGCCAGCCGCGCCCACCGGAAAAGTCGCAGCCTGAATACATAGAGTGCGACCACTGCAAGAACATCGAACGTAAAGAGAAGCCGCAACGCAGCCCCGGCACCTTCAACGTTCGCCCCTTCACCGTCGAGAACATGGGCGTCTACCAGCGCGCCGAAGCCTGGCAGGACTTTCAGACTCGTCGCTCGGTCTACCGCGACGAGATGATCCGCGTCTTTGGCGGCGAGCCGGTCGCGCACTCGCCGCTTCTGCACGGCCGCAAGGGCGCGTACTGGATTCACGTGGGACCGCTCGACGGCCCGATCTCGTCGGGTCAGGTCTGGAACATCGCCCGCGAGGCCCAGCACACCAACACCAAAGCCGTCACCATCCTGTCCGCCGATTTCGACACCCTATCGAGCAGCGAGAAGGAAGACGTGCAGGCCCGCACTGGCGTGACCGTCACCATCCGGGTGATCCCCGCCCAGGCCATCGACGAGGACCGGCGCCGCATGGAAATGCTGAACCGCCCGCCCGACGCCCCGATCGAATCGATGGCCATCCCCGCTTTCTACGCGCCGCTGTCGATCGTCCTGTCACCGCGCACCGCCGGGCGCACAGTCGCGCTGACCCTGGAACGATGTGAGGTGGACATAGAATCATTCCTGGCCAGCCAGCGGCCGGTCTTGAAACCCACCACCGACGCCATGAGCACCACGGCCCGCCGCAAAGCCGAAGCCGAAGCCGAAAAGTGGAAAGACCGCGAAGCCGAGCTGCAAAAGTGGCTGCGCAAGGCCGACAGCTGGCAGAAGTTCGTCGATTTCTGGGCCGTCGACTGGAACTATGGCACCCGCGTCGGCCAGGACGACAAGCCCATCTTCGAGACCGACTGGCAAAGCTTCCGCCTGCGCAAATCCAAGGGTGAAACCGAACCGCTGGTCTTCATCGCCGAGTTCAAATACCCCGATCCCGGCCAGTACCGGATCGCCGCGCGTGTCACCGACGTCTTCGGCAACGACGGCATCGCCACCGTCAACGTCGAGGTGCAGTGAGCCCAGATTTCCGAGACCGTGTCTCGGAAATTGTGATGCCCGAAGCCCAGCGAAAAGCGCCGTTGTGAACATGATACTCTTCCCGGTGCAGCGACCATGAAGCAGCACAGGTTTCGGCTAACCGGGCCCCGCGCCACTGGCGCCCGCCTGTCGGCCGTGGTGATGCGCGACCTGCTGGATGCGCTGATCAACAGCGCCCGGCACGCCGTTCGCCTGCGCGTTGATGGACGCGACATGACCGGCGCGCTTCCGGCATGGCTGGATCGGATCAGCGATCTGACCGTCCTGCCCCTGGAAGCCGGATCGACACGGGTCGTGGTGGAGGCGCCGACTCTGGCAGAAGCCGCCCCCGACCGATTCGCCCAGGTGGACTACGTCAGCGCGCTGAGCCCTGACGAAACCAGCGTCGACGTTCTGGAAGAAAGCCTGGCCGACGCTCTTTCTGGCAATGACTCCGCCGACCGTTTCGACGCCGGACTTCTCCGGACCTTCGGCCAATTCTCCCGGTTGTGGCGATATCAAATCGAAGCCATCGAGTTCGAAGGAGCGGCGCGCCTTCGTCTGGATCCAAGCGGCACCGCTCGACTGGATGCTCTGCAGAAAAAAATGCCCGCCGAGCAGCGAACGATCGTCGTGGGCAAGCTGGATCAACTGCACCACTCGAAACGCATGTTCACCATCCGCACCGACGACGGCCAGGACCTCCGAGGCGTGCTGGCGAACGACGATACAGCGGTCGATTCCCTGGCGCCGTTGTTCGGCCAGCGGGCCCAGGTGGCGGGGATCGCAAAATTTCGGGCGTCGGGAACGCTGTGGCTGATCGAGGCAGATGCCGTGGCTCCTGCCGCCCCGGGTGCTTCGCCTTTATCAAAGGCGCCGAAGCCGCTTTTTCCTGCTCTCGACGCCCGATCTCTGCACAAGTCCCAAGGCCCAAAGTCGGGGGTCGCGGCGGTCTTCGGTCGCTGGCCAGGTGACGAAACCGACTCGGAAATCGAGGATCTTCTCGCAGAGAATTCATGAACGCCGGCGGGCTGCTGCTACTGGACACAAGCGTCGTCGTTCACCTGTGTCGCGGCGACGAGGTGGGGAGCCGGATCGATACTTCATACGGTTTGCGGACGCGCCCGGAGCGGCCGCTGATTTCGGTGGTGACGGTGGGAGAAACGCTGGGGTTCGGCAAACAACGGCGCTGGGGAGAAGAGAAAATGGCCATCCTGCGTGACGTGCTGACGGAGTTCGTGGTCGTGGACATCAACCACCGCGATATCCTGGAACGGTACGCTGAGATCCGGGCACTGGATCGCGGCAGCGGCTGGAACCTGTCGCAGAATGACACCTGGATTGCGGCAACGGCGTCGGTGACCAGAGCCCTTCTTCTGACGACCGATCGCGATTTCAGCAGAGTTGACGCCGCGATCTTGAGCTGCTCGTACATCGAATCGCAAACCACGAAGGTGCAGTGATGCCGACCCCCTTTGATCGATCGCCCGCGCTGGGCGAGCTGCACGGCCAGGCCCGCGTGATCGCCGAGGTGCAGCGGCGTGTCGATGCCTGGCGTGGATTCAACCTGGGGCGTGCCGCGGAGCCCTACCCCACCGCGGCGCCGCGCTACGTGCCCAGCGTCGACGGCGAACGGCCGATCAGCGACACCACGATGCACCTTTTGCAGCACTGGTTCCGTCACGAGCCGCATCAGCTTCGCAAAGGACAGGCGTTCAAATACTGGCCTCACCAGCGCCGGCTGGTCGAGACCTTCATTTACCTTTACGAGGTACGCGGCATCCGGCGAACCGAGGAGCTGTATCGGCTGGCGGGCGTCGGGGAGTTGGGTCCGCAACGTGACCCGTGGGCCAAGCTGGGCGGCCAGCTGGCCACCGGTTCTGGCAAGACCAAGATGATGAGCCTGCTCATCGCGTGGTCGTACCTGAACGCCGTCTGTGAAGGGGACGCCCGTTTGGGATTCGGACCGCACGCCATCTTGATCGCGCCGAACCTGTTCGTGAAGGATCGACTGCTGCAAGACTTTCGCCCGCCCTATGGCGAAACGTCGGTCTTCCTCGCCGATCCCGTGGTGCCACCCGCCTTCGACCAGATGTGGAACCTGAAGGTTTACGATTCGGTGACCTGCCCGCGTCTCTTGGATCCGTCAGAGGGCGCGCTGGTGGTCACCAACTATCACCAGCTGCTGCGAGAGAGCGAGGAGGCACCGACGCTGATGCAGTGGGAGCAGCACCAGATGGATCTGCTGTTCCATGCTGGCGAGCCTGATCGCCTGGAGGCTGTAACCACGCCGTTGCTAGAGCGGTTCGCTCGCTCGCGGGGGCTGCTGGTGCTGAACGATGAGGCCCACCACGTGTGGGACGAAGCCGGCCACGGCCAGTTTGAACAAAAGGCCCGCGACAAGGCGCGCGTCAGCCAGAGTGAAGACGAAGCCACGGCGATGGCCTGGATTCGATCGATTCGCCGATTGAATGGCGACGGCCAGACGCCGGGACGGGTGGCGCTGCAGGTGGATCTATCGGCAACGCTGTTCGAGGAGACCGGGTCATCCGCGCGATCGGGCAAGGGCGGCAAGAACAAGGCGGCCAAGGAATTCCGACCGACCGACCTCTTTCGGCACACCACGGTCTACTACCCGCTGGCCGATGCCATCCGTGACGGCATCGTCAAAAGGCCGATCCTGGAGCGGGTGGAGGTTCGGAACCAGAAGACGGGACAGATCGAAGCGCCGGTGCGCGACGGGCAGCCGAACGCCTGGGAGAAGTACCGAAATCTGCTGGTGACCGGCATCGAGCGATGGAAGAAGGTCCGGGACCAGTTAATCGACGAAGGAGATCCGCGCAAGCCGATCCTGTTCATTCTGGCGAACGATCGGAACGAGGCGCGCGAAGTCGCGAACTTCCTTCGCTACGGCGAGGCCCTGCGCGACGACGTGACGGGTCGGGCCGTCAGTGGTTATCGCAGCAAACCGGACGAGGCGCCCCTGTTCGTTGATCAAGAGGGCGGCGTCGCGCGATCGACGGTGGTCGAAATCCATATCGGCGAGAAGGAACAGAAAAACGACGCCGCCTGGGAAGACGTCCGACGTTCAGTCAACGCCGTTGACCACGACCAGATCCCCAAGATCGACGATGAAGGCCGACCGGTGCTGGACGCCGAAGGCCGACCAGTCCTGGTGCCCAACCCTTACAACGTCGTGGTCAGCGTCATGATGTTGAAGGAGGGCTGGGACGTCCGCAACGTGAAGGTCATCGTTCCCCTGCGCCCCTGCGACTCACGCACGCTGACCGAGCAGACCCTGGGTCGCGGCCTGCGCAAGATGCACCCGCCGATCCTCGACGAGGAGGGCGGCGCCTTCATGAAGACGGAGGAGCTGTACGTCATCGAGCATCCTTCGTTCAAGGCGATCCTGGATCAGATCCAGGACATCATCGAAGAACGTTCCTCCGATGAAATCGAGCACGCCCGCGAGTACGTGCCGATTTTGCAGAAGGCCGACCTATCCGAGCGACAGGCGCACGGTGTGCGACTGGTTCGGTTCGAAGGATTGCGCGAGGTCGTTCCCGACTGGCGCAAGACGTTCGACAGCGCCCGCATTCCCGCGCTCTCACCGCAACTGGCCTGGATGGAAGAGATCGCCGACACCGAGATCAAGACGTTCTTGAAAGAGGCCTTGGCGGCGACGGAAACCGAGGGCCAGGTGTTCATCGTCCCCGAGACACCCTCCTATCGCGATTTCGACCATTTGATCGAGATCGCCATGGCCGTACCGATCCTACGAGAGATGCGCACCAGCTTTCACCACAAGACCGCGGTCAAAGGCATCGTGCGCGAGTTTCTGGAGCGCAAGACCTTCAGCCTTCCTGCTGGCTTGCCCCTGTCCTTCGACCGGATTCCCGAAGGTGACTATGCGCGAATAGCGCTGGGAAACCTGGCGCGGGCCGAGGTCATTGCAGCGGTCAAGCGAGCCTTGTTACCGCCCCTGCAAGAAGCCATCACCGCCGAACGCCGGGCGACCGAGGCGCACATGTCAGAGCGCCGGGCCGAAGAGCTGGAGGGATACCAGGCGCTGAAGAAACACGTCTTCGATGCGCCCCAGAAAAGCCCGTTCGATCGAGCTGCGCTGGAGAACGCCGACGAAGAGGCCGTCGCGCATCTCCTGGACGCCGCGAAGGACGTCACCGGGTGGATCTACAACCACCGAAGCGGCGTCGGCTACTCCATCGAGTACGACTGGCAGGGAATGATTTCGCACTACTATCCCGACTTCATCGCGCGGGCGCGCATCGGCGAGGTGTTCCACAACTTCATCATCGAGGTAAAGGGCCGCTTCGACGATCGTGATCGCACCAAGGCCGAGCGCGGTCAGCGCTACTGCGACCTGCTGACCGAGCACGATCGCGAACCCTGGCATTATCTTTTGTTACTGGAAAACGAGCCGGTCGGCCGTCAAGACATCACATGGTGGGGCAAGCAATCGCGGACAGAGATCGGCGACCTGTCGAGACATCTGGAAGGACTGCCGTTGCTGCCCAACATGGATTCGCAGCCGAGACGTGACCGTTCCAAGCTGGAGATTCTGAAAACCGTGCCGGTCGACCAACAATTCCGCGAGGCGGTCCCGGTTCACGACCTGGCCGCCGCGGCCGGCGGATTCAGCTCTACCCAAACGCCCGAGACCATCGGCTGGGTCAAGATCCACGCGCAACGAATCCTGGACCGCCGCATGTTCGTCGCCAAGGTGGTGGGCCGGTCGATGGAAACCGCGATCCCCGACGGAAGCTGGGCTCTTTTCCGATTGTTTCCCGACGGAGCCCCCCCCGCCGCCACAGCGCTCGATGGGCGCCGTGTGGTCGTCCAGCTGCGCGACGCCACCGACCCCGAAACCGGAGGCCGCTACACGGTCAAGCGCTGGCGCGTGACCGCCACCGGCCCGGACGGCGGCGCCGCGGAGATTGAACTACGTCCGGACAACCCGGGGTTCAAGACAATGCGGATGCGAAGCGAAGACGGCGACATCCGGGTGATCGCGGAATTTCTCGAAGTGGTGGGCTGACGAATCCATCGGTCAGATCTTTCTTCCCGGTCGACGAAGAGTAACCTCCCGCCAGCATGCCGGACTCCCATCCCACGCTGACCCCGGCCGAACTGGCCGCGGTCAGCTCCCGCACCGTCACCCACTACGACGCGTCCGCCACGTCCTTCTGGGAGGGCACGCGCGACCACGACGTCTCGCAGAACATCACGGCGTTGCTCGAACACATTGAAGGGACGCCTCCCTTCGCGATCCTGGATTTCGGCTGCGGACCGGGGCGCGATCTGCAGACGTTTCAGCGGCTGGGGCATCGAGCGGTCGGGCTGGAGGGCTCGGCGCGTTTTGTGGAGATGGCGCGGCAGTTGACCGGCTGCGAGGTGCTGCACCAGGATTTCCTGCGCCTGGAGCTGCCCAGCGCAACGTTCGAAGGCATCTTTGCCAACGCTTCGCTGTTTCACGTGCCGACCCAGGAGCTGCCGCGGGTGCTGCGGCAGCTTCACGCGGCCCTGGCGCCAAGGGGTGTGCTGTTCAGCTCCAACCCACGAGGCGACAACCGGGAGGGATGGTCCGGCGGCGATCGTTATGGCGTGTACCACGATCTGGCCGGGTGGCGGCGCTTCCTGGACGCCGCCGGCTTCGACGAGCTTCTTCACTATTTCAGGCCGCCGGGGCTCCCGCCCGAGCAGCAACCGTGGTTGGCCTCCGTCTGGCGTCGACGGGACTCGTGAGCCGCGGTCACCGGACTTCGGCGGCCAGGGCCACCAGACGGTCCTCGATCTTCCGGGCATCGGCGCGATCGAAGCCGGCGTTGACGTAGCGGAGAACGCCGCGCGCGTCGATCAAGTACGACGTGGGCATCTTCGGCGGCTGCATCAACGCGGGGACTATTCCTTTCGGGTCGTGCGCCACGGTCAGCGTCCATTGGTCGCGTGCGGCCAGGAAGGCCTGGGCGGCGTCTTTCTCCTCGTCGATCGACACCGCCACCACCACCACGCCCTTGCTCTTCAGGCGCGCGGCCATCTCGTCCAGCAGCGGCAGCTCCTCACGACAGGGCCCGCACCACGAGGCCCAGATATCCAGCAACACCACCTTGCCCTTCAGTTTGGCCAGGTCGACCGTCCGCTTTCCGTCGACGGTGCGGACGGCGATCGCCGGCACCGGCGCGCCGACGGTGGCGCCGTCGCCTTCGCTGGCAGGTTCATCACTGCGTGCGGCGGGCGCGCCGGCGCAACCGATCACGACCAACGCCACCATCGCCAAACCGAACGATCGCTGAACTTGGGACATGGAAAACCTCCGACGGTGAGCCAATGAACGATCAGGAGACGCTGCCGCGGTCAGTTCGCCACCGCGGCGGGGTGATGCCGACCTTCGGCCAGCCCGTTCAGGAACGTCGGAACGTCGACGACAGTATCGAAACGCCTGACGATCTGACCGTCGGGCGAGACGATGCGCACTGCGGGCAGCGTGCTGACGCCGTACTTGGCCTTCACGGCGCCCAAGGTTTCGTCCTCGTCCTCGCGGGTCAGGTCAACCCGGAGCAAGGTGAAGTCGCGAAGCTGCGCCCCGACGTCGGGATGGGAGAAGACCTGGACGTCCATCTCCTTGCAGGGCAAGCACCAGTCGGCCATGAAGTCGATCACCAGCGGGCGCTGCCCGGCGCGTGCCACGCGCAAGGCTTCGGGCTCGCCGTGCAGCCAGGCCAGCTGGACCTTCGGGGTCAGCACATAATTGGTCAGGGCAAACAGACCCAACGCCGACAGGGCCACCCCCAACCCTTTGCGCAACCGCCGCCCGACGCTGTCGTGGAATGACAGATGAACGGCGCCCGCCAAGACGCCGGCGACGACGCTGGCGGCCGCCAGCGCCACGAACGTCGGCGTGTGCCCGGTCAGCCGCCCCAGCGCGGGCAGCACATTTTTCAGGTAGTAAAGCGCCGCCACCACCAGCGCGATCCCGAACACGCTCTTGACCGCCTCCATCCACGGCCCCGAGCGTGGCATCTGCATGGAGAAACCGGCGATGGCCCAGAAGGGCACGCCGATGCCCACCGCGTACGTGGCCAGCAAGAAAAATCCGCCGACCGCGTCGCGCGTGGTGGCGACGAAGGCCAGGATTCCGGCCAGCGGCGGGCCGGTGCAAGGCGCGGCGATCAAGCCGCCCACGAGGCCCATCAGAAAGACGCCCCCCGCGCCGCGTCCGCCGACGCGCGACAGCCGTTGTTGCAACCCCGACGGCAACGCCAGCTCGAAGGCGCCGAACATCGACAGGGCCATGGCGAAAAAGAACAGCGCCAACGGCACCACCACCCACGGGCTGGCCAGGTAAGTCCCGAAGGCGCGCCCCAGCAGCGCGAACACCGTCCCCAGCGTCCCGAACATGGTGGCGATGCCCGCCACGTACAACGTCGCCAGCAAGAACGATCGCCGGCGCGACACCCCGCGCCCGCCGAACACGCTGATGGTGATGGGAATCATCGGGTAAACACAGGGAGTCAGCGCGGTCAGAAGACCGGCGGTCAGCGCGAAGATGAAAGCGCTGCCCATTCCCCGCCCGGCCGCCTGCGCAAAGTTCTCGGTCATCGTGGTGTCTCCTTGGTTGACGACTCAGGACTTCAAGGGGTCAGCGGTCCGCCGGGTGCGTCGAACATGGTCGCCGCCCGGCAGTTGGTGGTGGCGATCGTTCCGCTCAACCACGAGGTCAGGCAGCGATCCAGATCGTCGCCCATCTGCATCTGCGTGCCGCCTTTGTGTCTCTCATGCCCGCGGGCCTTGCGGATCAGGCTCAGGCGTTCGGGATTGGCGCCCTGGTCTCGCACGACGGCGGTCATGATCTCCGGCTCGAGACCGACCACTGCCCAGTAGGTGGCGTTGTATTCGGCGGGCGTGGTCGAGCCGTCGGCGGGATCGCCGGTCGGATCCAGACGCAGGCCGCGGGCGCCGAACAGACGCATGTTGCGGCCCACCTGGCCGTGGCAGTCCAGCGTCCCGCAGTGCGGCTGCAGGGCGTCGGCCACCGCCTCGAAGCCGGTGGCGGGCGGCGCCAACAGTTGGAAGCTGACGGCCGCCGGACCACCCGGACCTTCGATCTGGCCCTCGCACGACAGCGCCGCGGTCGTGAGCACCGCGATCAAGGCCGCCCGGCCGCGCCCGCCGATCAAAGGTGTCCCTCGTCGGGCCGACAGGCGCGCGTCGGAATGGTTGGCACCACCAGCTCGTCAGCGGTCAGATAAACGTGCCCCGCGGTGCGCGGCCCCAACGGATCAAAGTGACAACTGGCGCACGATCCGTCACGCTGGATCGGCGTCTCCATCGACGAGGCGTTGGGGCCTTGGCTGACGGCGACCCAGAACGGAAAGACCGGCTGGTAGTCCCCTGGCCAGACGAAAAAGTTTCCTACACAGTTGGTGTGGGCGGTAAATCGCGTCTTGGCGGAATCAATCATCACCACATCAGCGTCGGCCAGCGGTGTGCGGCCGAGGTCGTCGCGAAAGATCGTTCCCCCCACCGACATCTGGCGCGGGCCGCCCTCGCCGTCGTGGCAAAGGACGCACGGCTGTCCCGGTCGGTGCAGCGGGCCGGGCGGCGTTCCCGCCGCCTCCGAACCCAGCGCCGCGATCTGCGCCGAGCGCACCGGATCGGCCGGCGACAACACGGCGGGCGCGCAGGCGATCACGAACGGAACGACAATGACCAACCACCGCGACAAGAGTGTCTGCCAGCTTAGCAAGGCGGCTCCGAGAGCGAATATCCCTCGGGAGATATGGCGGCCGACGGCATGATTCGAAAGACTGCAGAGACAATGCGCGCGCCCAGCAGGTCGGAGGGACGGGCAATGATTTTCGTCGCGGCGATCTTTCTGGCCCCTGTGCTGCTGCTGGTCGGCTGCCAGGCGGCCCCCGTGGACGACTTGATCGGATGGGATGGACGCGGCATGTCGCTGCCGGTCGACACGGGATCGGGGGGCGGCGGTCCGTCGTCGGGAACCGGCGGCGGGGCGGCGGGAGACAATGGCGGTGCGGGCGGCATTTTCGGAACTGTCGACGGCAGCGGCGGAACCGTCGGCGTAGCCTCAGGCGGCGCAGCCGGGTCCGACGTGGTGCCGACGGACAGCGGCGTGACGCCGCCGCCCGCGCCCGACGGCGGCGCGGTCACCAGCACCTGCCACCTGGACGTCACGGTCACCACGCACAGCACCGGACGCGGCGGTTACGACCCCCGCAACGTCGGCGCCATCTGGATCGAAAACAGCGCCCAGAAATTCATCAAGAGCCTGGATGTTTGGGCGTCCCGCCGCCTGGATCACCTCACCAGTTGGAACGCGGCGACGTCGGCGGCAGGCCTCAGCCGCAACCGGGTGGACGCCATCACCGCCGCGACGCTGTCCAACTATGGCACCCGAACCGGCAGCTGGAACTGCACCGACACCAACGAGAAACCGGTGGCTGCCGCCGACTATCAAGTTTGCTTTGATCTGAACGACACGAACAGCGCGTCCAAATCCAATTGCGTGACCGTCACCATCGGAAAATCGCCGACGACTGTGAAGGTCCCCGACGCACTCCCCTGTTTTACCGGGCGGACCTTCACCTTCACGCCCTAGCGTAGGCCCATGAGAAAGCGCACGTTGCTTGACCGTCTTCAATTGGCGGCTCTGATCGCCGCCATCGCCATGGCGGCGGCGAGCTTGGGCTGCGTGCGTTTGCAGCCCTACCAGCGCGGGCGCCTGGCCCACCCGACCATGCTTCTGGGAGAAACGGCCACGCCCGGCGAGGCCCATGTCTACGCGATCCAGGAGGGCGCGGTCGGAGGCGGGTCGGCGGTCGAGGGCGGCTGCGGTTGCAACTGAGCCCGGGCCGCTGGTCTTGCCCGCGCAGCAAACGTGACCGCGCGATTCTTTGTGTCGTCGCGGTGCTGGTCATCATCGTCGGCGCGTCCACACCCACCACCGCCCGGCCGCCCGCCGGTACCACGCCCGAGGCCGAGGGCGAGGTGACCAAACAGCCTCGCGACAGCGACACGGAAAAGGAAGCCGACCGCGAGGACGACAGCCACCGAAGCAAACGCGGCGGACCGATCGTCACGGCGTCGTCGGCGGTCTCGGCTTACTCTGACACCGACGCGGTGCACGTCATCTCGCCCACCGTCGCGGGCGGGCTCAGAGACGACATCGCCGGCTGGTCCGTCGACGGACGCTACCTGGTCGACGCTGTCTCCGCCGCGTCTGTCGACATCGTCTCGACCGCCTCCGGCCGCTGGAAGGAAATTCGTCATGTCGGGTCTCTGTCAGCCGAGATGAAATCCGGCGCCGCCGCTTTCTCCGTGGCGGGCGGCGTTTCGCGCGAGCCCGACTATCTTTCGCTGGGCGGCGGCGGAACGGTCTCCCTCGAGCTGCTGGACAAGAACGTCACCCCGTTCCTGGGCGGATCTTACGGGCACGATGACGTCGGGCGCACCGGGCTGCCCAAGCAGTTCTGGCGCACCCAGCAGAAAGGAACGTTCCAGCTGGGCGTCACCTTCGTCGTCGATCGGTCGACCATCGCAGAGGTGGCCGTCGACGGAATCTTCGAACGCGGGTACCTGGCCAAGCCCTATCGTTACATCCCGCTGTTCGCGCCGGGCGTGGCCGCCAGCGTCCCGGCCGGCGCATCCGTCACCACGGTCAACGAACTGCGGCTGGATCTCCGCTCCGCCGACGCGCTCCCCGACAGCCGCGATCGCTATTCCTTGAGCGGCCGGATCGCCCACCGCTTCGACACCAGCACGGTGCGCGCCGACCAGCGGCTTTACACGGACAGCTGGGGAATGCTGGCCAGCACCACCGACGCGCGCCTGCTGGTCGACGTCGGGCAACGATTTCTGCTGTGGCCGCACGGCCGCCTGCACGTCCAGCGCGGCATCGATTTCTGGGAACGGACCTACGAGGCCACCATCGACCCCGGCGGCGCGCTGGCCGTCCCGCGCTACCGCACCGGTGACCGCGAGCTTGGTCCGCTTTACACCGTCACGGTGGGCGGAGGCGTTCGGGTGCAGCTGACCTCCCAGCCTTTGCCCTGGGCGCTGACCTTCCAGATGGAGGGCATCTTCACCCGCTATCTGAACGATCTTTACATCACGCAAAGGCGTGCTCTTTTCGGCGATCTGGCGCTGGAGGCTTCCTTCCAGTGAAAGGACACCGCCCATCGAGAAACACCTCGGCCGGCGCGAAGAAGCTGCCTGCTTTCCTGAGGGAGAAGGTACAGACAACACATGGCGGCTAGTACCCTCAGTCCGGCGCTTCGGCTGTCACAGCCGAGCTTGACTGCCGCGGCGCCCCTGCGAGTCGTGGTGATCGACCCGCAACCGCTGTCTCGCATCGGGCTTTGCCACCTGCTGCGCGGGCAGCGAGACATCTCGGTGGTCGGGGAAACCGGTCACGTCCTGGCCGCGCTACAAAAAATCAAGCGCTGGTCGCCCGACGTGGTCCTGATCGATCCCGACGTGGCGGGCGACGACGGCCCGGCGTTGATCCGCGGGTTGCTGCAGCGGGTTCCGCACGCCCGGGTGATCGCCCTCGGACAGCACGACGGCGATGAAGAGATTCACCGCATCACCGAAGCGGGCGCCTGCGGGTACCAATTCAAGAATGCGCCGGAACAAAACATCGTCGGTGCGGTTCGGGCGGCCATCGCCGGACAAACCTGCACGGCCGGATTGGCGCGGCAGCGCCTGCAAGAGCGCGACAAGCACCCGACGCTGACGCCGCGCGAGTGCGAGGTGCTGCGGCTTTTGGCCAAAGGATATCCGAACGCGACCATCGCCGCGCTCCTCGCCATCGCCCACGGCACGGTCAAGCTGCACGTCAAGTCCATCCTGGCCAAATTGGGGGTCGAGGATCGCGCGCAGGCGGCGTTGACGGCGCTGCGCCGGGGCTTCGCCCGCCTGACCTGACAGCTCAGAACTGCGACAGAAACCGCCAGAAAAGTTCCGGCGAGCGGCTCTGCTGGGGATCGTGGTTGATGCCGGAGGTCTGGCACCACACCACCGGATAGCCGGCCTTGCAGCCGTCGTATTGCACGCACAGGCCGGCGGTGTTGGCCGGGACGTTCGTGTACGGCTTGCTGGTCATGGCGCAGCCGTTTTCCTGCAACAGCACGTCGCGCGCCTGCATCCCGCCGGCGATCGAGTTTTGCGAGTCGTCTTTGTCGTGCAAGAAAATGCCGGCCACGTTGCCCTTGCAATCCACGGCCGGGGTGATGGCGCCGGTCAGCCCGCCGCTGACGTTCGCCTTGGCCCGAACGACATCGGCCCGCTGGCAGCCGATGATGTTCGTCATCCAGGACCCGCTGCTGAACCCCATCGAGAAGATGCGCGACTTGTCCACGCACAGGTTGTCTTCCGACCATTGGACCAACGCATCGAAGACCGGCAGGTCTTTCGACATCTTCGACTGATCGTCATAGCAGTTCCCCGAGATCTGTTCGGGCGCGATCAGAATGGCGTCAAACCCGCTGGCGCCCTGAATGTTGATCAAATTGTCATTGTGGGCGCCGCAGCCGTGAAAGGAAAAGATCGTGCGGTACGGCTTGTTGACGTCGTAGCCAGTCGGCAAGCGCAGGCTGTACTGGCGGGCGACGCCGCCGACCATGATCGTCTTGTTGAAGACGTACTTCCCCGCGGGATCAGCGGCGGCCTTGCCACAACCGGCGCTGGCCACGGCGGCCGCGCCGTCGCCGCTGCCGTCACCATCACCGTTGCCCGCGCCGTCATTGTTGATGACCGTGTCGCCGCCGCCGGCGTCCGTCGGGTTCGTTCCGCCGCCGCCACCCGAGCCGGCGGCTTGGCCCCCGCTGCCGCCGGTAAGACCTCCCTGCCCGCCGGTACCTGCCGCGCCTTCACCGCCGGTGCCGGTCGCGTCACCGCCGCCAGTTCCTCCCGTGACCGTGCCGCCGGTGCCAAGCTGCCCCCCACCGCCCGCGCTGTTGCAACCGCCCAACGCCGCGAACAAGACCAATGTCCCCAGGAAAATCGATTTCACCTTGGAATAGACGGGAGGGCCGGGAATGCCAGGCAGCAGCCCTTCGATCCGCTTGGATAAGTGAACCATTTCCGACAAGCTGCGCCGGCATGGGTCTTCTTGACGAGCCCGGTCTGGATCGCCTGGTCGCCGTCGGCTGCCCGGCGTGTGGATCGGCCAAGCTGAGCTTTCGCACTTACGTCGATGGCGCCTTGCCAGTGATGGGGGGCGAACCGGTCGGACGCATCACCTGGCTCTACGACGGCGAGAAATTCGTCGACGGGGTGTATGAGGTTCGGTGCGGCCAGTGCGACGTCGTTATTTTCAGCGCCGAGGTCTGCCACGCTGCCGGCGGGCTGGCGCGCGCCCTGGCCACGCCCAACGACTGGCCGGTGCCGCTGTCCTGTCCATCCTGCGACGAAGAGGAAGTGCGTTACGTGGCGTTCATTCCGGCGCGCGTCGCCTACGAAGGCAGACGCGCCGAGAAGGCGCGCGACCTCAGCGAGCTTCATGAGAACGGTTTTCACGGCGCGCGGGTCGATTGTCGAGGCTGCGGAACCGTGGCGGCCCGAACCGACGTCTGCCCGTTGTGCCTGGAACCAGGACCGTTGCGCCCACGGCCTGGCTAGCTGACGGTGTGACCACGTCAATTGTTGGCCTTCTAGATTCGTCGTAATATTCGCGAACTTCGATGCTCGGGCGCAGGCGATCGATCATCAGCTTGGCGGTGGCGGTGGCGCTGCTGGGCGCCCACGCTTCGACCGCGCTGCACCTGTTGCTGATCGAGCACGAGATTTGTCCGGAGCACGGCGAGATCGTCGAGGGCAGCAGCCGCCAGCCAAGCCCATCGCCTCTCCGTCCATCGTCAACGCCGCACCTCGCGCTTGAGAGCACCGCGCAGCCGGCACCGCACGCGCACGATCAATGTCTGGTCCGCCTCGAGCAACCCGACGGCACCTGGCCGGCCGGGGCGCACAGCGTCGGGGTCCAGCCCGATTGGGCGCTTCGTCTCAACCCGCTCGCCGACGGCGATGGCGCGCCCGAGGATCTTCGCCTCTATCGCCTCGCCCCCAAGAACTCGCCTCCCGTCTGACCGGCCGACAGTCGTCCAGGTCTGATGGTCGAGGCGTGCGCTCCGCTCGGAGTCGCCTCGGCAATGCGTCCGTCATTGAGGAGGTCTCCGATGGGTCGAGCTTTGCGTCTGTCTCATCTTTCGTTGATCGGGTTGCTGTTCGCCATCGAAGCCGCGTCGATCGAGCCGGCTTTCGCGCAGGACGCCGCCCAGCAAGGGGCATCCAACGCGACCACCTTCGACAGCGCCCAGGGCTCCGTCCGGCCGCCCAGCGCCGGCGTCCTCAACCCTGACACCTCCGTGATCGTCGACGGTAGCTTTGGCTATTACGGCCGCCACCGCTCTGACTTCGCCGGCATCGGGATCCCCGTCTCCGGCGACGACCCCAGCAATTCCAAGGAAGGCTTCACGCTGCAAGAAGTGGAGCTGGCGTTTCAGGCGGCGGTCGATCCCTACCTGGAAGCGGCGGTCTTTCTCACCATTCCCAACCTCGAGGGCATCGAGGTCGAGGAGGCGTACCTGCTGACCACTGCGTTGCCGGCCAACTTACAGATCAAGGCCGGCACGTTCCGCTCGCAGCTCGGTCGCAACAATGGACAGCATTTGCACCTGCAGCACTTCACCAGGCGGCCCCTGATGACGCCGCTCCTGTTCGGCGCTGACGGCTTCCGCGCGCCCGGCTTGCAGGTCTCGCTGCTGCTGCCGGGGCTGCCCTGGTTCGCCACCCTCTACGCAGAAGCGTTCAGCGTCGGCGCGCCCGATGCCGGCGTCGTCTCGACGTTCGGCGGCGGCAGCCGCGGGCCCACCAGCCTGGCGTACACCGGCGTTCTGGAACAATTCTGGTCGCCGTCGGACGCGACGTCGGTCTTCCTGGGCCTGAACTTCGCGACCGCCATCGCTTCCGAGTGCGCGGCGCCTCCCTGTGGCAGCGGCCGGCGGGACTATCTTTATGGTGGCGATCTGTACTTCAAGTGGAGGCCGCCCACCGTGGTCGGTGAAATGGGCAGCCTGATGTGGAGCACGGAATATTTCGCTCGCACCATCTCCGAAGGCGGACCAACCGAGGCGGCGCTTTACACCGAACCCGTGGTCCAGCTGGCCAAGCGCTGGTACCTGGGCGCCCGTTTCGATCTGACCGGCGTGCCGGCCGGCCCCAACGTTCCGCGGCGGTACGGCGTGGCGGGATCCGTGACGTTCGCGCCGAGTGAGTTCTCGCGCTTCCGTCTTTACGCCCAGAACCTTTCAGGCCCCGAGGTGCCAAGCGCGCTGATCGGCTTCCTCCAGCTTGAACTTTCCATCGGTGCCCACGGAGCGCATCCGTTCTGATTCGCCGGACTTAATGCGATTGCGCAATCTGCCGAACCTGCAGATATGCCCACTCTTCCTTGTGTCCACTGTGGCGCGATGTTGCTCGAGCCTGCTTACTTTCGAGTGGTCGACGCGCCCATCGCGCCCCGGGGATCCCTCATCAAGAACGTCTGGTGGCTATGCCAGCCCTGCTACGAGGCCTTCTCGGAGGACGAGCGAAGCACCTGGTTGGCCCGTCAGGCGCCGCAGTCGGAGAGCAAGAGCAAGTGGCGGTCGGCTCTTTTCCCCTGGCTGCGCCGAAAGCAGGGTCAATAGGTCGGATCGGGAAAACCGCGGCCCGGGCGACAGAAGAGATATCCCTGGTAAAGGTCGCCGCCGAGCTCGGTCAGGCAGTCTCGCTCTTCTGGCACCTCGACGCCTTCGGCGACGATGGTGGTCTGCAGATCGCGGCAAAGCGTGGCGAAGGAGTGGAAGATTCTCTGTTTCGTCGGCGAATGATCAATCCCGCGCACCAGGAACATGTCCACTTTGACAATCTCGGGCTCGAGCAGGGCAAAGCTGGACAGGCCCGCGTAGCCCGCGCCCAGATCGTCCAGGGCGATTCGAAATCCGAGATGGCGCAAGCCGGCCACCTTGTCGACAACACCGGAAATCTGGTCCAGGGCGGCGCGCTCGGTTATCTCCAGGACGATCCGTGAAGCAAAAGGCGTCAGAGCTCCGTAGGTCGCGCAAAGTTCCGGATCCAGAAGATCCAGAGGATGGAGATTGACGAACACGTTCACGTTGGGCGGGACGTCGGCGATCTGATCGGCGATCCGCCGGCGGACCCGGCGGCCCAGCTCGTCGGTGCGGACCAGGCGCTCGGCGGCGTCGACGAAATCGACCGGGCTGCGCAGCGTTGGCTCATCCGTGCGCAGCAGAGCCTCGTAAGCGACCACTTCCCGCTTCTTCCAGGAAAGAATCGGTTGCATGGCCATCCACATCCGATCCAGGGCGGCGTTGAACCGCGGTTCCAGGCCGGCCCGATCGGCCAGTGGCTTTTCAGCGATGTTGTTCGCGGCGTTCCGGCTGACAATGGCCAGTCGGTGCATCTGCGCCGCCCGCTCCACCAGATTGACCAGCTCCGCTCCGTTCACGGGCTTGGTGAGATACCGGAAGGCGCCGCCTTCCATCGCCTTGATGACCCCTTCCAAAGCCGGCCTGCCGGTCATGAACACGACCGGCACGTCCTGATCCCGTTCGCGAATCGCACGCAGCATGTGCAGGCCGCTCATTCCGGGCATTTCGACGTCGCTGACCACGACGTCGAAGGCGGTGTGCTCGACCAGTCCGATCGCCTGCTTGCCGTCGGCGGCGGTGGTCACGGTGTTCCCGGCCTTGGCCAGAAGCCGACTCATGGCGCGCGCAACGGTTGGCTCATCGTCAACCAGCAATACGTGGACCGGGGCGGACCCGTCGGTGGTGTCGGCAGACGCGCTCAGCGTCGATAGCATAATGATGGGCCTCCGATGTTGTTATCGGCGATGAGGCGATGCACCTTGAACGGCCCGAGCACCGGGGGCGCATCATTCATCACATGTGTTCTCCCTCGCCGGACGATGGCGCTCCGACGTGAAAACGCGCCGGCGGTCCAGATGGCAGCCGTTCGTTGTCGGCGCCAGTCGGGTCGCGTAATATCCGCCCGTGCCGAGCGGCTTCCAACCTGTGGCTCACGCTCTTCCAATCCGCGAAGGTGCGGAGCGTCGCTGAAGGGGACCAGCGCAGGTGCGAGCCCGTCCGGCATGGCAGAAATACGGCGCTTCGGTCGCCCTCACCCTCATGGTGATGGCGGGGCGGATGGGGCTGGATCCCTGGTGGGGCCGCTCTCATAACCGCCATCTGGTGTTTCTGCCGACTGTGCTGGTGGTCGCCTGGCTTTTCGGCCTCGGTCCGGGAATCGCCTCCGCGGCGCTCTTCACCGGCGCGCTCGGTCTTTACTGGCGAGAACCGGGAGAGGGTTTCCTGCGCGCCAACACCGATCTTCTGCTATTCGCGGCGGTGAGCGCGGCGATCTGCGCCCTCATTCACTCGTTGCACGCGGCCCAGCGACGGGCCAACGCCGAGACGACCGCCCGCGAACAACTGCTGGCGATCGTCGCCCACGATCTTCGCAACCCGCTGACGGCCATCACCATCGCAGTGGCCGGACTTCAGATGATTCCGTCAGAAGAGCAATCGGGACGGCGCAATTTGAAGGTCATCGAGCGCGCCACCTTGCGCATGGACCGACTCATCGGCGACCTGGTGGACGCCACCCATATCGAACAGGGCGACTTTGTCGTCGAACGCGCCCCAGAACGCGTCGATGGTTTGCTGCAAGAGGTGGTCGATCTCTTCCTGCCTCAGGCACAAGAACAACAATTGACCGTCGATGTCACCGGCGGGGCCAGTGACAGGGTGGTCCTCTGCGACCGCAACCGAATCATCCAGGTGCTCGGCAACCTGATGGGAAACGCCATCAAGTTCACGCCGCCGGGCGGACGGATCACCGTGCGGACCATCGAGCGCGGCGAGACCGTCCGCTTTGAAATCGAGGACACCGGCCCGGGCATCAAGGCGGAGCATCTCACCCATATCTTCGAACGTTATTGGAAAAGCGAACCGCGCGGAACCGGCCTGGGCCTGTTCATTGCCAAGAGCATCGTCGCCGCGCACGGCGGCGATCTGCGCGTCCAGAGCGAGCCCGGACACGGCGCCCTGTTCTCATTCGAGATCGCCCGCACTGACAGACAGCCAGCGCCTTGACCGACGGAGCCGGCGTCTGGTTGGATGCCAGCATGGTGCGCGCAATTGCCCCGATCCTCATCGCCGGCTGGTTGGCGCTGCCGTCTGCCGGGTGCTCGACCGCCCAGAGTCAGTCTGCCGATGGCGCCACCAGCGATGCAGGCCCCGCCGATAACGCCAGCACCACCGATGGCGCGGGCGAGGCCGGCTCAACTTGCTTACATGAGCCCGACCTCACGCGCGCCGCCCCGGTGTGTAACGCCGCGGTCAACAGCGCGCAGGCCGTGCCTTTCACGGCGCGCACCGGCGCGCCACCGCCGCCCAGCGGCGGAACGATCGTCGACGGCGTCTACGTGTCGACGGCGGCCGAAGGATTCGGCGCGATCACCCCGGCTGGCCGCCGCATCACCCTCGTCGTCCTGGCGGGGGCGACCAAGATGCTGTGGAAAGGCGAGATCCTGGACGCCACCGGCGCCACTGTTTCCTTGTCGTTCACCGCCAACACCAGCATCGCCACCTCGGGCAACCAGATCACCTTCACCGTCGATTGCGCCTCTGCCTCACCGTCACCCATTCCGCCTGCCCTGACGTACACCGCTGCCCCCGGGCTATTGCTGTTCTCCCTGACAAGCGGCGCCGACACCGCGGTGACGACCTATACGCGCACCGGCTGCCCTTAAAGATCTGCTCGCCGATGAAAATAACCCCCGATGAACTGAAGGCGATTCCTTGCCCACGGTGTTGGCGCAAGCGTCTCGGCTTCCTCTGCGACGACAACAAAACGCCGCGGGCGATCCGGTGCAGCGGCGCGGACCAGGGAACTTGCGACTACCAAAGCGACGACCGCGACGATGCGTTGTTGAAGGCCAACGCCGCCGCCAAGGCGTTTCCTTTCTACGTCGATCTCAAAGCGAAGCCCGGTCGTGACTTGAACAAGGTCATCGACCGTGCGCGCGCCGACGGCGGGACGGTGATAGCTGCGCCACCGCCGACGGCGCCGGCGCGGGCCCGGGCGTACTTCGCGAAGAAAGAGACGACCGAGCGCTTCGCCCAGGTGGCCGATGAACACAAGGATGTTGATCAGGCCTTGCCGGGATGGACCATCCGCAAAAGACGCTAGAGAGCCGGTTCGGTCAAGGCAAACTATTTTCTGAACCATTGATCAGACTCAAGGCCACTCATATCCATGGCTAGAGCGAGAACGTTACAGGAATCGATGACACCAAAAGTCATGTCCAAGCTGGGTTTGTTGACTCTTTGGCCGGTTGCGCTCATCGCCTGTTCGACGTCGCCGTCGGTCGGCCCCGCAGGAAACGTCGACGCCGCCGGCGGCAGCACGGATTTGTCGCCCGGCAGCGGTGGCGCGCCTGGTAGCGGCGGCGGCGAAGCCTCGGGTGGCCGCGGCGGCGCGGCAACCGTCACAGACGCTGGCGCGAGCGACAGCGGCGGCGCGATCGACGCCCCGCTCAGCGGCGACAGCGCGCCCAGCGACGGCGGCGCCGCGTGCGTCGGGGTCTTTTGCGAGGATTTCGAGCAAGGACAACTGGATCCCGCCGTATGGGACGTCCAGACCGGCTCGGGCGGCGTGGAGACCATTCAGCAGGACATCGTCGCCCACGGCAAGTACGCGTTGCACATGCACGGCACCGGCGCCGGCGGCGACTTTGCGCTGATCGTCTCGAAGAACATGCCCAAGGCGCTTCAAGGCGCCGGTCCGATCTTCGGTCGGGCCTACCTTTACGCGACGGCGGTCTCTGGCGCGCACGTCGAGCTGGGATTCGCCGGAACCACCCATGACCCGGCGGTGGCTGCTTCGGTGACCACCAAGGGAATGAATTTCAATTACATGGAATTCGCCGACTTCTCCGGCTCCTGGCAGCTTGGCTTCGATCTGTTCGCCCCCGATCCGTCCATCGCCAAGGGATTCGTCGAGGAGGCGTCGTACCCGCCGGCGCGCGACAAGGCACCGGTCATGAAGTGGAACTGCATCGAGTGGGAGTTCGGCGACGATCCCGAGATGATGGTCTTGTGGGTCGACGGAAAACAGATCGACCAGTTCGACGTTCAGCACATCGACTTCACCTCGGTCGCGCGTACACCGGGAAGCGTTCTGAACGGCAAGAGCAGCGGCATCATCGGCGGCTACAACGTCTTCGGCTTCGGCCTCCACTCGTACGGCGCCTCGCCGGGCGGCGTCGATCGGTACTATGACGACATCGTGCTGGACACCAAGCGCGTGAACTGTCTGCCGTAGGCGACGCCTAGAACTGCTGAAAGAAGTTTCCGATCACCGCGGTCATCTGCCCCCAGGGCGAGTGGCCAAGGCCGGGAATCTCGCAGTAGGCGACCGGGTATCCCGGCAGGCAGTTGTCGTATAGAACGCAGGGCGAAAAGTTCGGGTACGCCTTCGAGGTGTCGTCGCACTGGTTCGTCTTGAGCAGACGATCGCGATCCAATCGGCTGCCGTGGATGTGATTCTGATCGTCGGCGGTGCCGTGCTCGTAAAGAGCGGCCTCGGGTCCGCGACAGTCGGCGGCGAAACGCAGCGACATCGGCAGACCACCCGCGCCCTGCCCGTGCGCCTTGACCACGTCGGCGCGCCGACAACCCAGCATATCGGCCATCCACGAGCCGCTGCTGAACCCGGTCGCGAAGACACGGTTCTTGTCGATGCAGAAGTTCGTCTCCATGAACTGCAGAAGCGCGTCGAAGACGGCATATTCGGGTGAATCGCGCGTCTGATCCTCATAACAGCCGCTGTCCTGGCCTTGCCACTGCACGTGGATATTCGGCGTCAGACCGGGCAAGAGCATCAGGTTGCCGTAGCCGCCGCAGCCGTGCAGCGTGAAGATCAGACGGTTGGGCATCGCCGCGTTGTATCCGGTCATGTTGATGATGAAGTTGATGTTCTTTCCGTTGACGTTGATGGTCCTCGCCCCAGCGCCGGCGCCCGGTTGCATGCACCCCATGCTGGGCGCGGCGGGCGGTTTGACGTATGGGCCGGTGGTCGCGCCGCCCGTGCCCGCGTCTTGACCGCCGTCGGTGGTTCCGGGCGCGCCACCGGCCATGCCGCCGTCCATTCCTCCGCAGCCCGCCGGTGACGTGCCGCCGCTGCCAGTCGGCACGCTGCCGCCGCCGCTGCCGGTCGGAGCGCTGTTGCCGCCGCTGCCGATTGACCCGCCACCCGTGCCCGCGCCAGGACCCAATCCCGTGTCGCTGCTGGCACACCCGAAGAAGAAGGCCGCGCTGCCCACAACCGCAATCAAACAAACAATCGGTGATCGCATTTTCATCATTTGTCTCCTGATCACCCATTCGGACAGAACGTCACACTGGCGCTGCTGCCCTGACGGCAGGTGTGGTACGTGTCGTCAGCGGTGGACCCGTTGTAGTCGTCGTAAGGAAAGGCCCAGGTGTGACAGAACGAGTGGACCCAGGCCGCGAAGTTGTTGTAGGGCGGCTTCTGGTAAAACATCGTGGCGTCCATCGAATCGGGACTGTCCAGCATTCCGCGATTGATCGCCGCGCACCACTTATAGTTGGTGCCAAAAAACTTGTCGCAGTTATAGGCCTGCTTCGATGACAGTCCCGCCGCGGCCGCGCACTCGGGCTTGGCGGCGCAGGCGGCCACTTGCGAATCCAGGGCGTGACAGACGGGTTTGGCCTGGTTGGCGGGATCGGCGCAATAAACGCCGGGGGCCACGCACTTTAGCCCGACCAGAAGTCCGTCGGGGCAATCGGTCATGATCTGTTTTCGCGGCACGAAACACCCGGCTCGCTGGTTGCACTCTGGGCCGCCACCGACGCCGTACACTTCGGTGGGCAGCGCGATGCCGTTCTGTTCTTCAACCTTGGACAAGACGTTGCCGCGAACGATGGTGATCTGAACCCGCTCGAGCAGATTCGAATCATCGATCGGCATCGCCGAGTGCGCCTCGAACCATCCGCCGGGCATGGTCGGGTTCGCGAGCCCATAACTTCGATTTTGCCCGGTGGCCAGCATGAAATCGGTGTTGGCGGCGCTGCCCCCGACCTGCACCCGGATGAACAGCGGGATGTCACAGTTGTTGGTGATCCGAACCGTGTTGCCGGGCACCGCGGCGGGTGGCGTCGTGGAGGGAGCGGGAATGTTCACCACGAAGCCGCCGTCGGCGCCTGGCGCGCCGCCGCCACCGCCGGACGCGCCGCCGGTCGAACATGCCGCCGCCAACGGTTGTGGAACCGCGTTCGATAGCCTCGCTGGCGGCGTACCGGCGGCCGGGTCCCGATCGCAGCCTTGCGCCAAAACCAGGCCAAGCGCCACCGCGCACGCGGACCCAACCGCCGTGAAACCAAGACTGACTGGCTTGCTCATGTCACTCCT
Organism: Polyangia bacterium; assembly: GCA_036268875.1. Taxonomy (GTDB): domain Bacteria; phylum Myxococcota_A; class Polyangia; order Fen-1088; family Fen-1088; genus DATKEU01. The sequence continues at coordinate 24,359 of DATATI010000007.1, forward strand.
ATTTCCAACCCGACGGAGCAGCAGCGCTCGACGTCGCTGAGGTGTTACCTCATCTTATGTTCCGCGACGGAACGCAAATAGGTCGTGAATTATTTAAAAATCGATTTCCAGCGCTTGCTGTTTGCTGGTCCGATGCATCAATGCCTTGGCCCGACCGATTGGTGGCCGGAAGCCCGCGACGCCGAAGCGATCAGCGCTAGGAGGCGCGCAGCCGGCTGGCCAGTTCGGCCACGCCGCCCGCCATGAACTCGATGGCGATCGCCGCCAGCAGCAGCCCCATGATCCGCTCCAGGATCTTCAAGGTCGTGCGCGAAAGAAATTTCTCTGCACCGGCGGCGGCGCGCAACAGAATCCACGACGCCACGCTGGTGAGCGCTATCGATACGAAGACGGCCAGCGTCGGCAACGGCCGCCACCCGGCCTGGCTCATCAGCACCGCCACCGTGGCGATGGCGCCCGGCCCGGCCAGCATGGGAATAGCCAGCGGGACGATCGCCACGTCGTCTTTTTCGGTGCCCTCGGCCTGCTCGGCCGGCGTGGACCGCGTGCGCGACGGCTGCGCCCGCATCATGTCCAGCGCCATCAACAAGATCATCAAGCCGCCAGCGACCTTGAAAGCGCCCAGCGAGATCCCCAACGCCTTGAACAACAGTCCCCCGGTCGCGGCGAACAGCGCCAGGGTGAGGCCGGTGGCCAGCGCCGCCCGGCGCGCCGTCGCCAGCCGCTTTTCCACCGGGTCACCCGCCGTGATGCTCAAGAAGATCGGGATCGCGGCCAGCGGATCGACGACAAAAAAAATCGCCGGGAAAGCGATCATCATGAAACCCAGCTCGTTCGAAAGCATCCGGCACCTGCATAGTGCGTCCAGGGCCTTCGCACAAGCGAACGGGATCCCGCGTGCTAGAACATCCCCATGGCGTGGATAGCGAATCAGCAGCGTGGAACCGGTGCCAGTGTCGCCGCCACCGGCCTCAGCCTCGGCGCCGATGCCGTGCGCGTCTTCCTGGGACGCGTCTACCGATTGATGGCGCTCGGCTTGGCGGTCACCGGGTTCGTGGCCCTGCTGGTCGCCAGCAGCCCGGGCGCGTTGCAGTTCTTCGTTTTGAACCGCGGCGTCTTTTTTGCCGTGATCATCGCCCAGTTCTTGACGGTGCTGGCGTTCTCGTCGCTGGTCACGCGGGTCAGCGCCGGCGCAGCGAGCGCGATGTTCTTCGGTTACGCCGTTCTTTCGGGCATCACCTTCAGCACCATCTTTCTCATTTACACGGGCGCATCCATCGCCAGCACCTTCTTCGTGACGGCGGGAGCGTTCGCCGGCCTTTCGGCTTACGGCGCCATCACCAAACGCAACCTCGATGGGCTGGGCAGCTTTGCCATGATGGGCCTCTTCGGGCTGATCATCGCCTCGGTGGTGAACATGTTCCTCGGCAGCCCGGCCCTGAGCTGGCTGACCACGTTCATGGGCGTCCTGGTCTTCACCGGCCTGACGGCGTACGACACGGCAAAGTTGAAGAATCTGGCCGCGCAAACCGATCTGTCTGGCGCCGCCGGACAACGGGTCGCGCTGCAGGGCGCGTTGATGTTGTATCTCGACTTCATCAATCTGTTCCTGATGCTGCTGCGAATTTTCGGTGGCCGCCGCCGCGACTAACCAACGATTGAACTGTTCAAGACGATGGGCGATCGTCGCCTCTCGTGAACCTGACGGGCGTTCTCCACTCCGACGTCGCCTGGCTGATAGCGGCGATGTTGGTGGATCTTTTTCTCGGCGAGCCGGCGGCAGCGATTCATCCCGTGGTCTGGATGGGGCGGGTGACGAAGCAAGCCGAGCGTCGCGTTCGGAACGGCGGCCCCATCGTCCAGCTGGTGGCCGGTTCGTTCATCGCGCTGGGCGTCCCTTGTCTCTTCGCCGGCGGCAGCGTGCTGGCGCTGCGAGCGACGACGCGTTGGCCGCTGGTCACCTTCGTGGTTGGCGTCTGGCTGCTCAAATCGACCGCCGCCTTCACCGCCCTCGGCGCGGCCGGAGCCAAAATGCGGCAGCACCTCCCACGCGGCGAGCTCGACCAGGCGCGGAGATCGCTCGGCAGTCTTTGCAGCCGCGACGCGGCCGATCTCGATGACCAGGCGCTGATCGCCGGGACGATCGAATCGCTGGCCGAGAACGCCTCCGACAGCATCGTCGCACCACTTTTTTACTTCGCGCTGTTCGGTCTGCCGGGGGCGATGTTCTATCGGGCGGTGAACACGCTGGACGCGATGATCGGATACCGCGGCCGTTACGAGTACCTGGGCAAGGCGTCTGCGCGTCTCGACGATCTTCTCAACCTCGCACCCGCGCGCCTGACGGCGTTCCTTCTTCTCATCGCCGGCGCCGCCACCGGTCAGGACGCGCGCCGCGGCTGGCGGATCCTCTGGCGCGATGGTGGAAAAACGGCCAGTCCCAACGCCGGCCGACCGATGGCGGTGATGGCCGGCCTGCTGGGCGTCGCGCTCGAAAAGCGCGGCGCCTACCGGCTGGGCGATCCCACCCTTTCTCTCGCCCCGGCGACCATCGACGCCGCCTGGCGCCTGGTGACGGTGGCGGCCAGCTTGGCGTTCGTCGCGGCCACGGCCATGCTGGTCACCCATGGCCACGCCTTCTGATCGGGACGCCAATATCCAGCGGGTGCACGGCGGGCCAAAGCTCGACGAGCTTCACGCGCTTGGCATCGCCAGCGCCGCCGACTTGATCGATTTCAGCGTCAACCTGAACCCGTACGGCCCCGCGCCGGCCATGGTGCAGGCGATCCGATCGGCCACCGTCGACGTCTATCCCGACCCGACGGCTCTGCCAGCGCGGGAAGCGCTGGCGCGAAGCTGCGCCGTCAGTCCCGACCAGATCGTCCTGGGAAACGGCGCCGCCGAGCTGCTGTGGACGTTGGCGCGGGTGTTGGCGGGCCCGGGACGAACCGTCGTCATCGTCGAGCCAACGTTCTCGGAATTTCGCGCCGCTGCGAAAATGGCCGGCGCGACGGTCGTCGAGTGGAGAGCCCCACCAGAAACCGGCTTCGCTTTCGACGTCGACGCCATCGCCCAGAGTGTCCGGGCCTGCGCAGCGCGCGCACTTTATCTCTGTTCGCCGAACAACCCGACCGGATCGATCGCGCGCGCGTCCGAGGTGAGCGCACTGGCCGCCGCGCTTCCTGACCGCCACCTGATCTTGGACCAGGCGTTTCTTTCCCTCAGCGAACACTACAGCGACGGCGCGGTCAGGTTGCCGGCGAATGTCGTCAGGGTGCGGTCTTTAACCAAGGAACATACGATCCCGGGCGTCCGCGTCGGCTACCTGCTGGCGACGCCGGCGCTGGCCGCCGCCGTCGAGGCGTCGCGTCCCCCCTGGACGACCAGCGCCGCCGCTCAAGCCGCTGCGCTGGCCAGTGTGAGCCTGACATCGTTCGTTGACGACAGTCGTCGCCGACTACTCAACGATCGACGAGAGCTGGTCGTCGATCTCGATGCGGCCGGTCTTTCTTCCGCCCCCACCGCGACCACCTTTTGCCTGGTCTCGGTGCCGAGCGGCGCGCGCCTTCGAGAATCGCTGCTGGTCCGTCATCGCATCCTTGTCCGCGATTGTGCGTCTTTCGGGATGCCAAGCTATATCCGCCTGGCGGCCCGTCCGGCGGCAGAACGCGCTCGCCTCGTGGCCGCCCTGAAAGACGAACTCGGCCGTTGACCCGAACGCTTCCCTTCACGATCAGTTGCGAGACCACGGCCGGCGCCAGCAACTCGTCCTCGGTGCCGATGGCGCAGGTCTTGCCGGCCAGCGGTCCCCGGTGAAGGCCCATGCGCGCCGGACCCCGCTCGCCCGTCTCGACTTCGACCTGCAAGGCAGAACCATCCGCGACCATTCCGTCCACGATCAGATAGGCCGCTGGCGAACGTCGCTGCACGGATCGACCAGAGCCAACATCGGCGACGATGGTAGCCCGCCGCAACTTCCATTGCCGCGATAGCAAAGCCGGCGCGCCACCCCACGAACCACGCGCGGCCACCGAACTAGCGAACCAGATCGGTCGTGCCTTCGTTGCCGTGGAAGCTGGTTTTGTCGGGGGCATAGCCCTGGCAGCCAAGCTCGGGAACGTCCAGGCCCGCCAGCTCGTCCTGCGACGAGGGGCGGTTGCCGACCAACTTGTCGATCAGCCGGAAGGCGACGAAGGTGACACCAGCGACCCAGGCGAAGCAGACCAGGATGCCGATGATCGAAGCGACGAGCTGCGAGGGATCGCCGTAGAACAAGCCACGCACCGGGCCGGGCACGCCGTTCCACCCCTCGCCATAACGTCCATCGGCGAACAATCCCAATCCCAAAATGCCCCAGGCGCCGCACGTGCCGTGGACCGAAATGGCGCCCGCCGGATCGTCGATCTTCAACGTCTTCTCGATGAAAATCACGGAAAGAATCACCAGCACACCGGCCACCGCGCCGATGAACATCGCGGCCGCGGAGGTCACGAAGGCGCACGGCGCGGTGATGGCCACCAGACCCGCCAACATTCCGTTGCACATCATTCCGATCTCGGGCGTTCCAAAACGGAGCTTCATGAACAGGAACGCGCTGAACGCGCCCGCCGCCGAGGCCAGCATGGTGTTGACGGCGATGACGGCGATGTGGGTATCGCTTCCGGCCAGCGTCGAGCCGGCGTTGAAGCCGAACCAGCCGAACGCCAGGATGAACGTTCCCAGCACGGCCATCGCCATGTTGTGCCCTGCAATGGGACGCGGGTTGCCGGCGGCGTCGTACTTGCCGATGCGCGGGCCCAGCATCTTGGCGCCCACCAGCGCGGCGACTCCACCGGCCATGTGGACGACGGAGCTGCCGGCGAAATCGACGTGGCCATGGCCAAGATGAAAGTTGTGGCCAAGCTGCGACAGCCAGCCGCCGCCCCACACCCAGTTGCCGAAGATCGGATAAGTGAACGACGCCAGCACCAGAGTGAAAAGCACGAACGAGCTGAACTTCCACCGTTCGGCCATCGCTCCGGTGGGAATGATGGCCATGGTGTCCATGAAGACGATCTGGAACAGGAACAAAGCGGCCACCGGTGCGGTGTACACCTCGGGCGACAGAAAAAATCCGCGCATGCCGACGAGGCCAAAGTCTTTACCAAAGACAGTCAGTACGAATTCGCTGCTGAGACTGGCATCGTTACCGAATGTCGACAACGCGCCCACGCCGCCCATCTGCAGGGCAAACCCGATCGCCCAATATCCAACCGCGCCAATCGAGTAGACGAGAAAGTTGATGCCCATGGTGTGAGCCATGTTCTTGGCCCGAGTGAAACCACTTTCGACCAAGGCAAACCCCGCCTGCATGAACATCACCAGGAAGCCCGTGATCAAGGTCCAGACGATGTTGAGGGCGGTCTGGCTGCTCAGCTGCAACTTGTGATCGTCAGCGATCTGATTGTTGAGAGTGAGCAGCGAGCGATCGGGCGGACGAGCCCCCTCGTTGGCGAGCGCGGCCGCCAAAGGCGCGGGCTCTTTCTCCGACGGCAGTGGTGGCGGCGGCGGTGGCTCCGCAGCGGCCAGCGCCGGGCCAAGATTTTTCAAGAAGCCACGCGCGACAACGCCGGGCAGGCGCCGCGGCGGTGCGCTGGCCGACCAACCGCCCAGCTTCGAACCGGTGGCGCCGTTCCAGACCACGAAGGTGATGGTCTGCCGAGCGGGCGCGCGCCCGTGCCGGCTCTGCGCCAGGTAGGCGGTGAGAAAAGCGGCCAGATGCTTCTGCCGCGCCAGCGGCACGTACTGGCCGGGATCGTCGACACGCGGGAGGGAGGTCACCACCTCGACGCCGCGCCCATGGACCAACCCGGCAACCTGGCGCCGCCATTTGTCGCCCTGGTCGCCGTCGAACGGCTGGACGGATACCGCGCCGTTGGCCGCGGCCGCGCGCGGCTGGGCAAGCAGCGCCGACCCTGCCACCAAGATGGCCAATCCCGCGCTGTGAGCCTTCACAGTCATTTGCATCGTCCGAGTGCGTCCTTTACTCAACCGGGCGGATAGGCCTGGGCGCCCATCTCAGTCGAGTCCAGACCGGCCGCCTCTGTTTCGGCCGACACACGGTTACCGAACACGCGACCGACCAGACGAAAAAAGAAAAACGCCGCCGGAAAGACGAACGCCAGATTCGCCACGATGCCTACCGTCTGCGCCAATAACTGTCTCGGATCTCCGAAGATGAGGCCACGAACATTGCCGGCCACGCCGTTCCACTCTGCGCCGTAGGTTCCGTCGGCGAACAATCCAACCGTCAAGGCGCCCCACAGGCCGCAAACGCCGTGCACGGCGATGGCGCCCACCGGATCGTCGATGCGAAGTCGGCGTTCCAAAAGCTCGACCGACCAGGGCACCAAGACGCCGGCCACCGCCCCGATCAACACCGCGGATTCCGGGCCCACGAAAGCACAGGAGGCCGTGATTGCCACCAGGCCGCCCAGCAGCCCGTTGCACACCATCCCCACGTCCGGTTTGCGATGCAAGAGCCACACATAAATCAGCGCGGAAAACGCTCCCGCGCTGGACGACAGCATGGTGTTGACCGCAATGCCGGCAATCTGTGGATCCGACGCCGACAGGGTGGAGCCGGTGTTGAACCCGAACCAGCCGAACGCCAGCACCAGGGTGCCAACGATGGCCATTGGTAGATTGTGGCCGGGCATCGCCGCGATGGTGCCGTCGCGGCGAAACTTTTCGGCGCGCGGACCCAGCACCAGCGTGCCGGCCAGAGCAATGATCCCGCCGGTCATGTGTACCACCGTCGACCCGGCAAAGTCGACGTGTCCATGTCCGAGGCCAAACGTCACGCCCAGACCGGCCAACCAACCCGCGCCCCACACCCAGTTTCCATAGATCGGGTAGAGCAACGTGGACACGAACACCGAATAAATTAGGAACGCCGAGAACCGCCATCTTTCAGCCAAGGCGCCGGTGGGGATGGTGGCGGAGGTGATCATGAAGACGACCGAGAAGAAGAACATCGCCAGGCTGGAAGCGTTGTGTGCGACGCCGATCAGCGCGAACCGCGACGCGCCGAAGAGGCCGAACGAACGACCAGCGAGGGTCAAACCCACTTCATGAATTTCGGGAAAGGTCGGCCCCAACGTAGGCCATCCCCCAACCCCGCCCATCATCAATCCGAACCCCACCAGCCAGAATCCCAGCACGCCCACCGGATAGACGGCCAGGTTCATGGCCATGGTGTTGACGGCGTTTTTGCCGCGGGTGAATCCGGTCTCCACCATGGCGAAACCGACCTGCATGAACATCACCAGAAAGCCGCCGAGCAGAACCCAGAGCAGGTTCAGCGATTGGGTGAAAGAGGCCGACATTTCAGTTTCCTTGGTCTGCGCCGCCGTCCAACACCGCGGTGACGGTCAGCGATCTGTCCTCATGTCGGCCGAACGATCAGGACCCTTTAGAAAAATCGCCGGCCATTCCCGACGGGAGGGGCACGGCCACGCACGATCACATGGTCACGATCACCCCCGCCGAGTTCGCGACCCTGAAAGACCCGATGGCGATCATGATGACGTCTACGACAACCAACGGACACGACCACGTGGTGATCGTCATGTGCGCATGATGACTGCAGCGAGCTTGTAGAAGTTTTCCGGCGGCCAGCGACAGTCCGACGCTCTTACGGCCGCCGCAAAAGCAACGACGTTTGATCGACGTCGATGTCCAAGGCCACCACACGCGCGACGTCGGCGCCGACCACCATCGCCTGCGTCACCGCGACCTGGACCCTCTTCGCGTCGATCGGTTGGGCGGCCCACAGGGCGAAGATTCTTTCCCGGCCGTGGCCGTGGTGATCACCAAGCTCGATCGATCCCGGCAGCAGCGCCATGGATCCGGCCCCCACGGGAACACTGCTCAGGCTGCCTTCGCCGTAGTAAGGGAAAATCTGCCCGCGGTCATCGACGCCGAAGATCATCAGGTGCCCGGCCGCCGGCGCGCTGTAGCCGAAACGAAGGCGATCGCCGCTGACCAGCGCGGCGCCATCGCCGACGGGCAGGACGGTGTCGCCGCGTTTGCAGAAAGCTTTCAGCACCAGCTGGCCCTTGTTTCGCGCGCCGGCCTGAGCCGCCACGGCCTCGGCTGACAAACCGGCCCGTGTTGGCGCGTTCATCTTGCGCGACAGCAGGGCAGCCGCAGTCAGAACGACCAGCACCTGAATCCCGGCCAGCAGCCGAAACCGCCGCCAACGTCCGGAGCGCTGCGCCCGCTGCTGCGCGGCCGCGGCGATCACGGTCTGCGCGGCGGCGGCGATGTCGACCGCTGATTCGCGCGGAAACAATTCCCGACGGGCGGCGACGATCTCGGCGATCAGCGCCGAGCAGCGCGAACAGCCGCGCGAATGCTCGATCAACCACTCGCGCTTTTGTTCGGTGACGGCGGCCCCGGCTTCCCAGCGGGCTATCTGCAGCACGGACGGACAGATCGTCATCATGGCTGGCCTTGCCCGTCGCCCTTGGCGGATCGAAGCAGCTCGTTGGCCAGTGATTCCAATTTTCGCAGGCGATTGAAGACCGTTCGCCGGGTGATGCCGAGGACGTCCGCCACCTCCACCTGAGTCATTCCGTCGATGTAATGCATGACCGCGATGGCCGCCCCGGTCTCGTCGCAGCGAGCGAGAATCGCGACGGCGAATTGACGGTCGGCGTGTCCGCGATCGGGCGACGCCGCGGTCGATGCCAGCGAGACCAGCTCGGGCGCGGCGCGCTCGCGCACGCGTTGCTCGCGCAGCAGGTTGAAACAGACGTTGGTGGAGACCCGGTAGAGATAGTGCAGGCCTTCGTCGCCGGTCAGGACGATGCGGTTGTGGCCCAGCAAGCGGCCAAAGGTCTCTTGTGTGGCATCGCGCGCGGCGGCCTCCGAGTGCAACAGCCGGTAGCACCGCGCGTAAATCGCCGGCGCATATCTCTTGTACAAGGTCCCCAGCGCGACCCTGTCCGGTCCCGCTGGACTCTCAGCGTCGCCAGACGACGTCGTCGGCGCATTCGCGGAGCCACGAAGGACGGCCATGCCGTCAATCAATACCGCCAAGGCGCGCGGATTGGGAAATCAATTCGAAGCTGCCTAAAACGGAAGGAAAGCGCCTCGACTCACGACTTCAAAGAGCGCGCGCGGACAGCGCCATGCGATAGCGATGGGCGTCGCCCGGTTCCAAAGTGCGTGTCCCCGGACGGTTGAGGGCATTCGGCGCGTCCGTCCACGGCTCCAGGCAAACGTACGGTGCGTCCGGCGAGGCGCTCCAGATAACCCAGACCGGAAAGCTCTGCTCGCTGCCTTCGACCGACACGCGCGCGGCCAACCCGGCGGTCTGGTCCTCGACCTCCAGCGCGGCGGCGCCCGTCTTTTCCATCAGCACAGATCCCGGGAGCTCAGGCGAATGGACGGCCAGCGTTCGCGCCGGTGTCGCCTCGCGCGCGACAGTGCGCCAGCCATCCGGCGACTGAAGGCGGGTTCCGGCCGGAACGCGCACCACACAGCGCCCGCGTGAGCCGCCAGCCAGGATGGGCGCGCGCAGGTACGGGTGGAGACCGTAGGCGTAAGGGAACGCGGATGACCCGGTGTTCCGCAGCGTCGACTCGAGCACCAGCGCTCCTGCTTGCAGGCGATAGGTCAGCCGGAGCTCGAACTCGAAGGGGAAGCCGAGACGGAACCCGGGGTGCGGCACCAGCAGCGCGGTCAGGCTGGTCGCTTCGACGCGCTCCAGTTGCCAGTACACGTTGCGCGCCCACCCGTGCGACGGCATGGGCAACGCGTGGCCGTCGTGATCCCAGCTGTCGGGACGCGAGCCATTGCTGACGCCGACGGCGGGAAAGAGCACCGGGTTGCCATAACGACGGTCGGCCGCCTCACGATCCACCAGCGGCGCGTGCAAAAGTTCGATCCGCTGGCCAGCGACGGTGGTCTCGAAGCCGTAAAGCTGGAACCCGCGCTCGGGATAGACCAGCGCGCGGGACTGGCCATCGGCGAGCGTGATCAAGCGCGAAGCGATGGCGCTGGCGTCTTGGGCGTTGTTCATCAGGAGGCGAGCCTGCCCGAACAACAGACGGGCGATCAAGCGGTCTGCGCCTGATCGCCGTGCCCCACGGTAGGCGGCGGCACCGGGGAACAAATGGACGGATGGTCCGTTTCATGGGAAGGCGTGGGCTCCGCCATGCCAGGGACGAGACGATGAAGAACGCTCTTGCAGGCACGCTGGTCGCGATTCTGGTCGCGGGTCACCTCGGCTGCTCCAGCGGCTCGCCGCCGGCTGAGCAAAACGCGATAACCCGTCAGGCGCTGTCGGCCATCCCACTGGTGCGCCTCACCGAGCTGCACTATGACAACGCGGGCACCGACGTCGGCGAGGCGATCGAGCTCTCCGGAGCAGCCGGGACCGACGTCACCGGCTGGCAGGTGATCCTTTACAACGGAACCGGCGGGGCTTCGTACAGCACGCGTCCGCTGAGCGGCTCCATCCCCGCCACCTGCGGCGGGCGCGGCGTGCTGGTGCTGAACTATCCGTCGAACGGCGTCCAGAATGGCGGCACCACGACCACCGGCACCGCGGATCCCGACGGTGTGGCGCTGGTGGACGGCACCGGCGCGGTGGTGGAATTTCTGTCGTACGAAGGAAGCTTCACCGCCGCCAACGGCCCGGCATTCGGCTTGCTGTCCGTCGATATCGGCGTGCGGGAGCTGGGCACCGAAGCGCCGGGGCAATCGCTGCAACGAAGCGCCACCGGCGCCTGGAACGGCCCGGCGCCGAGTACGTTCGGCGCCTGCAACGACGCCGACGGGCCGCCACCGCCTGACGTGGCCAGCGTCAGCGTCGCGCCGGCCGCCGCCACGCTGGCCGTCGCCGCCACCCAGGCATTCGTGGCGACTGCCTTCGACGCCGCCAACCAGCCCATCGCCGGCACGTCGTTCACGTGGACCAGCAGCGCGCCGTCGGTGGCCACCGTCGACGGCAGCGGCATGGTCTCCGCGCTCGCCGCCGGCGACGCGACGATCACCGCCACCGCGGACAACGGCATCGCTGCCAGCGCCGCGGCGCACGTCGCTGCGCCACCGCCGCCCCCGCCCAGCGACACACGCGTCAGCGAAGTGCACTATGACAACCTGGGCACCGACGTCGGCGAGGAGGTCGAGATCGAGGGGCCGGCCGGCGCCGACCTCAGTGGCTTTTCGGTGGTCCTTTACGACGGCAACGGCGGCACGGTCTACAACACGCAAACCCTCAGCGGACCGATCCCCGCCAGCTGCGACCAGCGCGGCGTCGTGGTCATCAACTATCCAACCAACGGCATTCAGAACGGCAGCCCCGATGGCCTGGCCCTGGTCGACGCCGGCGGCGCGGTGATCGAATTTCTCTCCTACGAGGGCACCTTCACGGCGACCAACGGCCCGGCGGCGGGGATGCTGTCCGTCGACATCGGCGTCGCCGAATCGCCGTCAGAACCGCTCGGCCAGTCGCTGTCGCGCGACGCCACCGGCGTCTGGCAGGTGACCATCGCCAGCTTCGGCGCCTGCAACGGGACCGGCGCGCCGCCGCCACCGGCCAATCACATCAGCTTCACCGGCCGCTTGCCCAGCGATCCGCCGCTTCCGGTCGGCTTTCAGGATCAGCTTTTCGCCACCGTGCACGACGCCAACAACGTCGTGGTCGGGAGCGTGATCACCTGGTCGTCCGACACGCCGGCCATCGCCAGCATCGACGCCGACGGCGTGATGACCGCGCTCGGCGAAGGGACCGCCACCTTGCGCGCCACCGCCGCCGACGGCATCACCACCGCGGCGCTGTCCTTGCCCATGCGCATCGCCGCGGCCAGCACCACCGCGCAATACGTGGGCAACGCCGCGTTCGGCGAGCCCACCGACGGCGATCCCAGCGACGACTTCATCGTTCGCCACCCGGAGTACACGGCGTCGTTCAACCCGACGCGCGGCACGCCCAACTGGGTCAGCTACGACCTTGACGCTTCGGACTTCGGCACCGAAGACCGCTGCGATTGCTTCACCTTCGATCCGGCGCTGCCGGCCACCTTCACCCACTACACCACCGCCGATTACACCGGCGCCGCCGCCTTCCACGGCTACGGCATCGATCGCGGCCACCTCACTCGTTCGTTCGATCGCACGTCGGCCAGCCTGGACAACGCCTTCACGTTTTACTTCACCAACGTGGTGCCGCAGGCGTCGGATCTGAACCAGGGGCCGTGGGCCGCCTTCGAAGACGACCTCGGCGATCTGGCCCGCCTCAGCGACAAAGAGGTCACCATCATCGCCGGCGTGGCCGGCAGCAAGGGCACGCTGAAGAACCAGGGCAAGATCGTGATTCCGGCGCGCACCTGGAAGGTGGCGGTCATCCTGCCGCGCGATCACGGCCTGGCGGACATCGTCGACTATCGTGATCTGTCGGTGATCGCGGTGGACATGCCGAACGATCCCGGCATTCGCAACGTGCCCTGGCAGACGTACCAGACGACGGTGGCCGCCATCGAAGCGTTGAGCGGCTACGACCTGCTGGCGCTGCTGCCCGACAAGATCGAGAGCATCGTGTCGCAGGGGATCCAGCCGCCCATCGCCGCAATCGACGGGCCGTACGCCCTCGCCGAGGGCGGCACGATCACCATCAGCGCCGCCGGCTCGGTCGATCCCAACGGCACCGTGGTCAGCTACGCCTGGACCTTCGGCGACGGGACAACGACCACGACCAGCGGCCCCTCGGTGAGCCACGCCTTTGTTCGGTACGGCGTGTACGACGTGCGCGTGGTCGTCACCGACAACGACGGCCTCACTGATTCGATCGCCACCAGCGCCACGGTTTCCAACGTCGCGCCGGTCGTCGGCGCGCTGCCGGCGGCCACGCTGGTGGCGGGTCAAACGTACGCAGCCGCTGGCTCGTTCGTCGATCCGGGCACCGACGTCTGGACCGGGGCCGTCGACTTTGGCGACGGCAGCGGTGAAACGCCGCAGGCGCTTGCAGGGATGGGATTTTCTCTGTCGCACGTCTACCGAGCGCCCGGAACGTTCACGGTCACGGTCCGCATCTCCGACGGTGACGCCGCCTCCACCGGCACCGCCACCATCACCGTCACGCCAGCGGTCAAGACTGTCAACGACGCCATCGCCTTGGTCGACCAGTTGCTGGACGCGCACCAGCTGACCCGCGGCGTGGCCGCCCTGGTCGATGCCGAGCTGGCTCTGGCCAGCGCCGCGGTGAACCGCAACAATGCCTTCCTCGCGGTGTTCACCCTGGCCAGCGTCGAGGGCGAGCTGAAGACGCTGGTGGCATTGCGCCTGTTGTCGTCGACCGACGCCGGCCCGCTGACGGCGCTGATCGCTGATTTGATCCACGGCCTCACCGGCGGCTGATGGCCACCCTGCGCCCCGCGATGGCCGACGACTATGCCGCCTTCGTGCGGCTGTTCCCGGAGCTGCGCACCGACGATCCGATTCCGACCGCCGACGTCTGGGTAGCGGGCATCGCACCCGCGACCTGGGTCGCGACGATCGAGGACCGGGTGGTGGCGTACTGCTACTTTCAAGAATACGCCGACAGTGGTTACGTCCGGCACGTGGCCGTCGACCGGGCGGCGCGCCGACAGGGATTGGGCCGTGCGCTGCTGACCACCGTCGCTGAGCGACTGCGCCGGCAGGACAAGAAATTCTGGCGCCTCAACGTCAAGCCCGACAACGTGGCGGCCATCGCGCTCTATACCAGCCTGGGCCTGAAAGCGAAGTATCTGGCCAAGAGTTTCCGATTGCCCTGGGCGGCCTTCGAAGCCATGCCGTCCCTTGGTGCGGTCGTCAACCTGCTGGCGCCCGACCGGGACGCGGCCGTGGAAGACTTTTTTTCTCTGCCGCGCGGACAGCTGACTGAATCGCGGCGCATCGGCCGGACGCTGTTCGAAGCGGTGACGGCGGACGGCGGGGCGATCTTGGGGCTGGCGGTCTTCAACCCCAGTTTTCCCGGCGCCTTTCCCTTTCGCGTGGTCGATCCGCGCGCGGCCCGCGATCTGCTGGCGGCCATGCGGCGGATGGTGCCGAAGGACGACAACGTGAACCTGGTGGCCGAGGATGACGAACCCCTGGCAACGACGCTGTTGCAAGTCGGCGCCCTCTGCAAGATGGAGATCGTTCACATGGAAGGCGCGCTGTAACGAAGCTTTGCGGAAAGACGATCTCATGGCGTTCTCCTGCCCTGGCAGCGCCGACAACGCAACGCCGTCCAGACGATCGCCGTGCCGCAACGAGTTCACGAAGATCCTGCATGGCGTCTTCGGTCCGCGTGTTCTAGCGCAGCAGCGAATGTTGTCGCCCGCCGGCCGCGGGCGTAACAATCGCGCATCATGCGTGCTTGTTCTCGTCGTCGGAAGCCCGGTATCCGCTTGTTTTCTGTCGCCGCAGCGGTGGCCATCGCGCTGATCCTCGGCGCTGCGGCCGAGGGTCGCGCCGACGTCATCTTATGGGCTGCCGCCAACAACGGCGCCTTCGGAACGGTGGACGTTCAGACCGGCGCGTTCACTCAGACCGGAACGTTGACCGGCGTTGCCGCCGGCCAGCTGGGAGGCATGGCGCTCAGCCCCAGGGGGACCCTGTACACCCAGCTTTCCGACCAGAATCTGGCCACGGTGGATCCGGGCACCGCCACGGTGACCACCGTCGGTAGCACCGGCGCCAACAACATCTTCGGGATCAGGTTTCGCAGCGACGGCGTCCTCTTCGGCGCGTCGCACACGGACCTGTTCACCATCGACCCGACGACGGGGACCGCCACGCACGTCGGGGCGTTGGGCGTCGGGATCAGCTCGTACTTCGATCTAGTGTTTGACGATCACGACAACCTGTTCATGACCCAAAGCACCGACACGGTTTACCGGCTCGACACCACGACCGGCGCGGCGACCGCCGTCGGGTCTGTCGGCTTCTTCATCGTCGGCGCCGCCTTCGCCGATGGCACACTGTACGCAACGACCACCGATTCGAAAATCATCACCGTTGACACCACCACCGGAGCGGGCGCAGCGCTTTCCACCCAGACACCGAGCGGCACATTTATTTTCACCATCGCCAACGGCCCGGCGCCCGTCGACGGCGGCGACGGCGACGCCGGTGAATCGGGCCATGCGGACGCGTCCGCCGGTGACGGCGAAACGGACGCCGAGGTCAGCGCCGACGCTGGCGCGCCCCGCACGTCCTCGTCAGGTGGATGCAGTTGTGGCCTGGCGTCGCGCTCGCTGTCCCACCCGGGCATCAGCGTGTTGATCGTTGCCGCCGCCTTCGTCTTCCGACGCCGCCGCGATGGCGTAGCGGCGCACGCCACGCCAGCCGCTCAATGTCCGCGCCTGATCTCGGGCGGGTGAAACCGGATCTCGAAGCTGTGCAGCGTCCGATCCTGGCAAGTGATGACGCCCGTCTTCTGGTCGAACATCCGGGGCACCGGAATGCGCTGTTCTTCGTAAACCGCGTGGTAGCCACGTTCGGCCAGCGTGTCCAGCACCATGTCGATGGCCGTCGCGTCTTCGAACAAAGCGTCTTCCGTCTTGACCAGACACCGTCCCGCCAGGGCGTGCCGCACGATCGCCGGCACCACCTCGGCGTCGATGAAGGCGGCGACCCGCTTGAACAGCGACGCCGCCGCGTGTTCGTAAGAATCCAGGCGGCGCACCAGCTCTTGGCGGGCATGCAACGTCACCTCGGAGACGACGGGGATGCGGTGAATGATGTCGTGGGTCGCCTGTCCCAGCTCCAGCGAGCTTTGATACTGGAACTCGGCGTTGATGCTCTTTTCGACCTCGGACAGCGGCGCGTCGGCGTTCACGAAGTGATAGTGGAAATGCCTTCGCAGGCTGGTCAACGCTTCGTAGGTCAGCTCTTTGAACGTCCGGTAGCGGTTCCTGGCCAGGGTTTCGTCCACGTCGGTGGGACGCAATTCGATCAGTGAGCCGACGCCAGTCCCGCGCACGCGCTGGTTGTGTTCGGCGATCTGGCGGCCGCGCCGCAGTTGCCGCTCCAGCGAGGTCTGCTCGCCGACGAACAGCACGGTGATCCGGAAGATGGGACGACGAAACCGTTTGCCGGTGGGCGTGCCCCAGTGCACGGCGCGCAGCTGCATGATCTTGTCGTGCAGCAGCTTGACCGCGTCGGCCTGGACCTTGGTGCGAGGAAATCCGTCGACCACCACGCCGGTCTGATAGATCGGATCCAGCAATTTTCGCAGCAGCGCTTCGATCACCTCGCGATCACCGACAAACTGCCCGCGATCTTTCAGCGCCCGCATCTCGGGGGTATCCAGCAAATCGCTGATCACGATGGGGGCAGCGGTCAGGCCACGCTCGCGCAAGATGAACGGCGTGTTCGTTCCTTTGCCCGATCCGGGCGCCCCCCCCAGCCACATGATCTCTTTTGGAAAGACCATGTTCTCGGTGCCAAGCTCGTCAGCCAGGCGGTTCCAGACTTGCCCGAAGATCAGCGGCGCGTCTTTGATCTCCAGCTCGGGACTGGTGATGCGACCCGTGCCAGGCTCGGCAGGGATTTTTTGCGGGGGCTTGGGTTCGGACATGGACGGGCGCCAGCAGGAACAAGATGTACCCCTGCGCAACAAAAAAATCAGCTTGGAACAAACAAGCCCGTCGCGCCGCGAGTCTCTTGCTAGGCTAGGCTCCGTCCTTGCCGAAGGGCGCGTGCGGCATGCCGGACTTCTTCGACACGATCGATGGCACCAGCGTCTGCGCAATGTGCGAGGGCGCGCTCCACACCGGACGCTACGTTCCGATGCGCCTGTCGATCCCAAAGGTGTTCTGTTCGCCGGCCTGCCTGCGAGCGGCGGTCCGCAAGCAGCGCGCCCGCCGCTGGGCCGCCCGGTATCGCATCCTCCGGCGCCTGAGCATCGGCCTGGTCCTGGTCGGGGCGTGCGTGATGCCCTATCAATGGGCCTTGCGCCGGGCGCCGCAATCGGTGGGTCTGGCGATGATGGTGGGCTCCGACGATCGGCCGGCGCCTCCGTCGCTGCCGGCCGGATGGTTCGGACCCGAGTGGCCGCCCACGGAGACCAGCGTGCTGGCGCTGCTGGGGCGGGACGCGTGGATTCACCCGCTGGCGGGCCCGACCCGCCGCATGCCTCGCAGCGACAGCCGGGTTTTTGGGGCGGGCCGTCCGGGAAATCGCGCCGTCGAGTGCCGCAACGGCCACTGCGGCGTCGACCTGGGCGGCGAGATCTGGGGCGAGCACGTCCGCGCCGTTCACGACGGCGTCATCGACTTTGTTCAACGAGGGCCGAACCCGGATCGCGGGGGCCGGTTCGTGCGCATCTCCCATCACAACGGAACGGTTTTCACCCAGTACTTTCATCTGGCGGCGATCCCGCGAAACATCGAACGCGGCGTGGTGGTCAAAGCCGGCGACCTGATCGGCCTGCTGGGCGACAGCGGCGTCAAGGAATCCCAGCCGCACCTGCATTTCAGCGTTTCGATTCGTCTCTGGGAAAAAGGCCCCGAAAAGTACATCGACCCCGAACCTTTGATCGCGCTGTGGCCCTTGCGCGTCCCGATCGACGAGGGCAACGCCGGCCTGGTGACGCTGGTGGCGCCGCCCGGCGTGCCGCGGGGCTCGGCGCCGAGGCGCGCCGGGCGGGGACGAAAGGCGTCGACGCAAGTCGGACCACCTGCCGACACTGATGCGCCCAGTGCCGGCGCGAACTCGGACGAGCCGGCCGCCGACACTGACGCGCCCGAGCCATCGGTGGAGGAGTAAAGCGTGACCCATGGCTGAAAGCTGCTTCGTTTGCGGAAACGCCGCCGACGAGAACGATCGCCTGGTGCTGGTGCACAGCAAGCGCCGCGAGATCTACTGTTCCAGCGTCTGTCTGCGGCACATCGTTCGCAAGCAGCGCGCAGCCCGGACGGCGGCACAGCTGCGCTGGACCTTGCGCGTGTCGCTGTCGGTCCTGGCTTTGATCGGCGTGGGGACTTTGTGGCAGCGTCACCGAACGCCGAGGCCACAATCGATCTCGTACCCCTGGCCGGAAGTTCTTGGCGACGCCGCGCCAGCCGCCGGAGCCAGCTCTTTCGGACCGCCGTGGCCGCCGACGGATGAACAATGGATGGCGCTTTTCAACACGGCAAGCTGGGTCTATCCCTTGCCGGGGCCGAACCGTCGCTCGCCGACGATCGACGGGCAGATGTTGGGCCTGGTCGATCCCCGAGAGCCGCCGGCGCGTTGTCGCAAGGACGACCAATGCGGTGTGAACCTGGGCGGCGAGCTGTGGGGCGAGCACGTGTATGCTGCGCAGGACGGCGTGGTCGAGCGCGTGCGCGAAGGCGGACACGATCAGCCCGGGGGCATCTATGTCCGGCTATCTCATTCTGGCGGGACGGTGTTCACGCAGTACTTCCATCTGGCCGGCACCCCGCGCGGCCTGGTGCGCGGCGCCCGGGTCAGGGCCGGCGACGTCATCGGCCTGGTCGGCGACACCGGGCTTGAAGGAGGCCACCCGCACCTGCACTTCACCCTCTCGGTTCGGCCTTCGAAGGGGTTCGCCGAGGTGTACTGGGATCCCACGCCCTGGATGGCGCGATCGCAGCTGCGCGTGCCGCCGCATGGTTCGGTCGCTGGACTTATCAGCGAAAAGGAACGAACCGAGCTGCCGCGCCCGCCGCGATAGCTCATCGTGCCTACGTGCCCGCCATGACCCTGGTCGTTGCCTGGACGATCCTCAACCTTTTGTTCAACGTTCGGTACCCGGCGCTGCACACCCCGGGGCTGTACTTTCTGCCGTCGGTCGACGCCACGCTGTTGCTGGCGGGGATCGCGGTCCTGGTCTGGCGCGGCCGCCGGTTGCCGCGCGCGATGGTGGTGGCGCTGGCGCTGATGGTGGTGACGGTGCGCGCCTTTCGGATCGGAGACGGCGTGGTCTGGCGCTATTTCAACCGGCCCATCGACCTGGGACTGGATCTGCCCACCACCGGCGAGATCGGGCGGCTGATGCGCGCGACGGTGACGCTGCCGGTGTTGATTCCAGGCGTCCTGATCGTGGTCGGCTGCGCGGTGGCGTTCGGCCTGCTGGCCGCCTGGTCGGTGCGCGCGGCCGAGCGCTCGTTCGCCTCGGCTCGGGTGAGGACGATCTTCGTGGCGGCGGCGGCCACCACCCTGCTGGTGTCGTCGTTCTTCCCGCTGGACAGCGCGCGCGGGTTGCGCCGCGGCGGATTCGCTCCCAGCGTGCTGCCGCGCCTTTTCGCTGAAGGCAAGCGCATGCTGGCGCTGGGCGCCTATCGCCGCGCCGAGACCACCCGCGTCCAGGCGGACGCCGCCCGCGTGGCTGCCCTGCCCCATGATCTGCAAAAGCTGGGACGCCCCAACGTGCTGCTGTTCTTCGTCGAATCGTACGGGGCCACGGTCCTTGAACATCCCCAGATGGTCGGCCCCATCGACCAGCTTTATCGCGAGCTCGAGCATCAGCTGGGGCACCACGGTTTTCAGATCGCTTCGCGGCTGCTTGATTCGCCGACCTACGGCGGCCGTTCGCAGCTTGCCCATCAGGCGATGGCCACCGGGGTGCGCGCGGACGATCGCATCAGCGACGCCGCCGTTCAGTCGCTGCGCCCAAAGACCATGGCCGACTTTTTCAAGGACGCCGGCTATCGCACGGTCCTGGTCATGCCCGGCAACACCCACCGCAACCTTTTTCGCTGGAGCTATGACGTCGACAAGCTGTACGCGTCGTGGGACCTCGACTATCGCGGACCGGTCTACGCCTTCGGATCGATCCCCGACCAGTTCGTCATCGACGCCATCCACCGACGAGAGGTGGCCGTCGCGGCGCAGCCGCTGCTGATCACCTACGCCCTGGTCTCGAGCCATGCCCTTTGGGACCGCCAGCCCCCGTTCATCGCCGACTGGTCGCAGGTTGGCGACGGCCACATCTTCGGCGAGGTCGCCGCCACGCGCTTTGACGTGAACTGGAACAGCATCGACCGGGGCGCGCCGGCCTACGTTCACGCCATCGCTTACAGCCTGCAGACGATCGCCAGCTATCTGACGAGGTTCGATCTCGGCGACACGCTGGTGATCGTGCTGGGTGATCACCAGCCAGTGGCGGACATGACGCGCGCCAGCCCGTCGCACGCGGTGCCGGTCCACATCATCAGCCGGGCCGGCGCGCTGGTCGACGCCTTCCGCGCCCGCGGCTATCACGCCGGCATGCGCCCGGCTTCTGATCCCGCGCCGCCGGGCATGGAGACGTTCCTGCCGGATCTACTGGTGGACTTCTCGACGATCCGGCGGTGATCGAGGCGCCGCTGCCGGCCGGCCATTGTCCCCGCCGGTACGAGCCCTGTCCCGAAGCGTACACAGGCCGCCGGCAAGCCGCCGAAAATGAGCGGCGGCGCGCTGGCACGTCGCTGGCAACAGGAAGGTCGCACACATCGTCATTGATGTTCACCACGGAGGACACATGAGCCGGATTTCGCACGTTTCGATCGCGTTGGCTTTGGCCGGGTTCCTGGGCATTGGTTTTGGCGCCGGTTGCGGCACCGGGACCGACGATGCGACGACGGCACAACGCGAGGCGGTGATGGCGGCGTGCCACCTGGACGATGGAACGGTCGAGGCTGACGCCGACGTTCACGCGTGCGATCCGCACGACACCAAGAAGACGACCATCTGTCATATCCCTCCGGGCAATCCCGCCAACGAGCACACGTTGTGCGTCGGCAATCCGGCCGTTCCGGCGCACATTCGCAACCACGGCGACTACGTTGGACCGTGCAAGCACGAGGTCGCGTGTCCGGCGCCGACCGGATCAGGCGGAGCGTCCGGTACGGGCGGCGCGGGCGACAACAACGGAACCGGCGGCGCGCCTGGAACCGGCGGCACGCCGGGCACCGGCGGCGCAATCGTCATCCCGTAACGCCCGTCAGTTGTTTGGGGGGACGCAACGGCGCAACTGGCGATGGCGCCGGTTGCGCCGTCTTGCGCATCGGCCCGGGCGCGTCAGCGGCGGTCGTTCCGATCGTCTCCAGGGCGGACAATCCGGCGCCTTCCGCGAAACAAGCGGTCGCTTTCTTTGCCTGGCCGGTCGCCTGGCGCCGTCCACCACTGAAAGGACGTGTGCCACGAGCGCGGGACCCCCGTTCGCTGCGCCGGCCCCAAACCGCTTCGGAGAAAATTTCTCATGCCGATTTCTGTTCGTTCGGGCTTGTCCGCCCTGTGTTTGCTGGCGATCGGATGCTCACAGAGCCCGGGAACCGGCTCTCCGCCGATGTCCGGCACCGGCGGGTCGGGCGGCAGCACGGTCAATGGGTCGGGTGGCAGTGCCAGTGAGGACGCGGGAAGCGGTGGCAGCCAGGCTTCGAGCGGCGGCGCGGGCGGAACAACCGTCTCTGGTTCGGGCGGCGACGCCGTCGCTGACTCCGGACCGCCGCCCGCCGACGTCGCCAGTGACGGCGCCGGGGGAAACGACGCCGGACAGATCGTGGCAGAAGATTTCACCTGCACGCTGATTCTGGGCACCGGGCAAAGCCTGCAGTGGTTCAACGGCGGGTTCGAAACCGCCGTCGGCAGCGCCAAGTGGGAAATCAAGGCGACCGATAACACGTACACGGAGGCGTGGGCGGTGCCCACCAGCGCTTTCTGGAACGTTCAGGTGCAATCTCCCTGCACGAGCAACGCAACGACGCCGGACCGCGTCCTGTTCATTGTCTACAGCAAGACCCTCACTGCCGAAGCGGACTGGGAGACGCAGATCAACAAGGTCATGGCCAACATCAAGACCAAGTTTCCCAGCGTCAAGAAGATCGATCTGTTGACCATGGTGCGTGGCCCCGACGACAAGATGTGCGGCACCGCCGTGGCCACCGTCGTCAGCCCGGCGCAGGATCAGGCGATGAAATCCGTGGCTGACGCCTCGGCTGGAATGATCACGGTGGGACCGCAATACTTCGCTCCCACCTGCGGAGCTTTCTCCGACCAAGGCAACACCAACCTGACCTCCGCAGGAGCGGCGGCGGTCGGGCAGATGCTGGCGGCTACCTACAAATAGCGTCCGCGCCAGCGGTCAGGGAAAGGCACCGGTGGCCAGCAGCAGATCCAGGCGCGCCTGACGGGCGGCGTCCTCGGCCAGCGCCACCTGCGATTCGGCGTCGCGGGCCTGACGTTCGGCATCGATGACCTCGATGTTGGTGCTGGCGCCGGCACGATACGATTTGTCGGCCAGCGCGGCCGCGGTGATGGCCGCCGCGGCCGCCGCCCGCGACGACAGCAAGCTGTCATCGGCATTGCGCACGACCGCAAAGGAGGTGCGCACCTCGACGCTGACCTGGCGCAAAAGACCGTCCAGCTGGGCGCGCGCCTCTTCGTCGCTGGCCTGCCGCTCGCGCTGCACGCCATAGCGGAAACCACCGTCGAAGAAGGGGATCGACAGCACCAGGCTGGCTTGCCAACCGGTGCCCGGTTGCAGCGGCGTCACCGTCTGCCGGAAGGCCTCCGCCTGCGCCAGCAGCGACGGTGCGTAGTACACCCAGTCGTCGCGGCGCAAATGTTCGCTGGCCACGCGCCGCGACTGCAAGGCCCGCACGTCCGGGCGCCGCGCCCGCGCGTCCGCCACCGCCGCGTCGACGGCGGGCGCGCCCGGCAGCACCACCTCGTCGGCGGCGTCGACCAGATCTTCTTCCGACAGGAGCACGGCCAGGGCGCTTTGCGCGCGCACCAGGGCGGTCTGGGCGTTCTTCACCTGCGCTTCGTCCGTGCGCAGCTGCTGCTCGGCGCGGGCGTCATCGACGCCGTTGCCCAGGCCAAGGTTCAAACGGGTGTGCGCGTAATCGTAGTGAGCGAAGGCGGTCTCGCGGGCGCGCACCGCCACTTCCAGTTGGCGGTGCTGCAACAGCACCGTCAGGTACGTGCGCCCGACGGCCACGCCCAGCTGGCGGCGCACGTCGGTGGCGTTGACGGCGGCGATGTCACGGTTGTCCTGCGCGTGGGCGTCGTTGGCCCAGGCAGTCGGCGACACGATCGGCACCGTCAGGGCCAGGTTGGCGCCCCATATGTTGACGGCCGGGCCTTCAAAGTAGTGCGGCGTATTCAACCGCACATAGTTACCGTTGCCGGTCAGCGTGGGCAGCCAAGCGGCGCGCGCCTCCCGCACCAGCGCCGACGCGCGCGAGATCTCCTGGCCAGCGACGATCACCGACGCGTTCTGCTTGAAGGCGCGCTCCAGCGCCTGTTGCCAGGTGACTCTGACCAGCGGCGGTCCGCTGACGGCCGGTGGCGCTTCTTGCGCCCGTACGCCGGTTGCCGTGAACAACGCCAGGACCAGCGCCCCCGCTCCTGCTCGATGTCGGCGCCGCATCAGTCCACCGACGTCAGGCGGGCGCGATGGGTCTCGCCGTCGTTGACGACCTCCACCGACGGTGCGGGTGCGGCCGGCACTTCCGACGGGTGCACCGCTCGGCCGCGGCCGGCCAGCCGTTCGGTGAACACGAACAGCGCCGGCACGAAGAAGATCCCCAGCATCGTCGCCGCCAGCATCCCGGTCACCACGGTGGTGCCCAGCATCCGCCGCGCCGCCGCGCCGGCGCCCGACGCCGTCCATAGCGGCAAGCAACCAAAGATGAAAGCGAACGACGTCATCAGAATCGGCCGCAAGCGCAGCCGCGCCCCTTCCAGCGCGGCGTCGATCAGCGGCCGCCCGCTTTCCAGTTTGTCCTTGGCGAATTCGACGATGAGGATGGCGTTCTTGGCGGTCAAACCGACCAGCATGACCAGACCGATCTGGGCGTAGATGTTGCTGTCGAAATGGCGCGACCACAGTCCCAGGAAAGCGCCCAGCACCGCCACCGGCGTGCTGAGCAAAACGCTGAACGGCAGTGACCAGCTTTCGTACAGCGCCGCCAAGATCAGAAACACGAAGATCAGCGACAGCCCCAGCACTTTCGTGGTGCCGCCCTGGGCGACCTTCTCCTGGTACGAAAGCGCGTTCCAGGCGTATCCCATCTCCGGCGGCAGCGTCTGTGCGGCGACCTCTTCCAGCGCCGCCAGCGCTTGCCCGGAGCTGTAGCCGGGCGCGGCGGCGCCGATGATCTCCGCCGAACGGAACAGGTTGAAGCGCACCGTGTACTCCGGACCGGTGGTGTTGCGGACGGTGACGAACGCCGCCAGCGGGACCATCTCGCCCTTGGCGTTGCGCACGTAGAAGTCTTTCAGGTTCTCCGGTCCCTGCCGGTACGCCGGCTCGGCTTGCACGAACACCTTCCACTGTCGGGAGAAACGGGTGAAGTCGTTGACGTAGGCGCCACCCATGAAGGCCTGCAAGGCGGCATAGACGTCGGCGATCGGCACGCCCTGCTTCATCACCTTCTCTTTGTCCACCTCGGCGAAGATCTGCGGCACCGAGGGCGAGAAATTCGGGTTGATGTTTTGTAGCTCGGGCCGCTTGCGGGCCGCATCGACAAACCGTTTGACGTTGTCGGCCAGGAACTTCACCGTGCCGCCGCTGCGGTCCTGCAAGAACATGCTGAAGCCGCCGGCCGAGCTGATCCCGGGGATGGCCGGCGGCAGCAGCGCGAAGACGCGGGCCTCGGGGATCTTGCCGAAGGCGGCGTTCAGCTTGCCGACGATGGCCTTGGCGGTCAGATCCGGACGCCCGCGCTCGTCCCAGGGCTTAAAGCCGATGAAGCCGGTGCCGGCGTAGCTGGCCGCCGAGCGCGTGAAGAAGCTGTAGCCGGCGATGGTGTTGAAGGTCCGGATGCCTTCGGTGTGTCCCAGAATGGCTTCGACCTTTTTGAAGACCGCTTTGGTCCGCTGCAGCGACGCCGCGTCGGGCAGCTGCACGCCGATGAGGGCATAGCCGTTGTCCTCGTCGGGCAAGAACCCCGACGGCAGCTTGCGCCCGATGGCCGCCGAGGCGCCCGCCACCGCCGCCAGCAGCACCAGCGGGATGGCCAGCTTGCGCACCAGCCGGGCGTTGACGCTGATATAGCCGTTGGTGGCGCGTTCGAAGAGGCGATTGAAGGCGACGCCCATTCGCCCCAGCAAGCCCTTGGGCTGGCCGCGCGGGCGCAACAACATCGCCGCCAGGGCCGGGCTCAGCGTCAGGGCGTTGAAGGCCGAGATCAGCACCGAGATCGCGATGGTCAGGGCGAACTGCTGATACAGGCGTCCGGTGATGCCGGCCATGAACGCCACCGGAATGAACACCGCCGCCAGGATGAGAGCGATGCCGATGACCGGCGCCTGTACCTCGGACAGGGCCTTGAACGTCGCGTCCCGCGGCGACATTCCTTCTTCGATGTGGTGCTCGACCGCCTCCACCACCACGATGGCGTCGTCGACCACCAGGCCGATGGCCAGCACCAGCGCGAACAGCGACAGCGTGTTGATGGAAAAACCGAGGAACGGGAACACCGCGAACACGCCCACCAACGACACCGGGACAGTCAGCAGAGGGATCAGCGTCGCCCGCCAGCTTTGCAAGAAGATGAACACCACCAGCACCACCAGCCCGATCGCCTCGGCCAGGGTAATCAAGATCTCCTCGATGCCCGCCTTCACCGGCGCGGTGGTGTCCAGCGAGATCTCATAGTCCATGCCGGGTGGAAAATGCTTTTTCAGATCTGCCATCGTCGCCCGTACGCTGGAAGCGACGTCGAGGGCGTTCGAACCGGGGAGCTGGAAAGCCGCCACCACGCCGGCCGGGCGGCCGTTGAACGCCCCCTCCTGCGCGTAGTTCAGCGACCCCATCTCGATGCGGGCGACGTCGCGCACGCGGACCAGTGAGCCGTCGGTGTTGGCGCGCACGACGACGTCGCCGAATTCTTCCGGCGTCACCAGCCGTCCCTGGGCGCGCACGGTGTATGTGAATTGCTGGCCGGGAGCGGCCGGTTCGGCGCCCACCTGGCCGGCCGGGTTGACCACGTTCTGGGCGCGAATGGCGTTCTGCACGTCGCTGACCGTCAAGCCCAGGCGCGCCAGCACGTCCGGTTTCAACCACACCCGCATGGCGTAGTCCGACGCGCCCAGGTTGCGGATGTCGCCCACGCCGCGAATACGCAGAAGCGCGTCGTTGATGTTGATGGTGGCGTAGTTGGTCAGAAACGAGGCGTCGTAACGCCCATCGGGCGAATACAGCGAGATGACGATGAGCGGGAAGGCCAGCGACTTTTTGATGGTGACGCCGAAGTTCTTCACGTCCTGGGGCAGGAACGTCTGCGCCTGCGAGAAGCGGTTTTGCACCAGCACGTTGTCGATGTCGATGTTGGTCCCGACGTCGAACGTCACCGCCTGGGTCATGGTGCCGTCGTTGGCGTTGGTCGACTGGATGTACAGCATGTTGTCGACGCCGTTGACCTGCTGTTCGATGGGCGTGGCCACCGACTGTTCGATGGTGGTGGCGTCGGCGCCGGTGAACGTGGTGGTGAGGATGATCTGCGGCGGGATGATCTGGGGAAACTGCGCGATGGGAAGGCCGATCAGCGACACCGCGCCCAACATGACAGTGACGATGGCGATGACGATGGCCACGATCGGGCGGCGAATGAAGAAAGAAGAAATCATGACGACCTCACTTCGGCGCCTGCGCCGCGCGGGCGCCGATGGACGGTGCCGCCTGCGCCGCGCGGGCGCCGATGGACGGTGCCGCCTGCGCCGCGCGGGCGCCGATGGACGGTGCCGCCTGCGCCGGTGCCGCTGCGGCTTCTGCCACCACCATCGTGCCGTCGCTGACTTTTTGCAGGCCGTCGACCACCACCCGTTCGCCCGCCTGCACGCCGGAGTCGATGATGCGCAACGGACCCGCCGACGGACCGACCTCGACGCGCCGGAGATTGACCTTGCTGTCCGCGCCCACCACCGCCAGCGAGTACGTGCCTTGCACTTGAATCAGGGCGTTTTCAGGCACCACCAGCGCCTGCGCGCCCACGTCGCGGCGGGGCAGGCGCACGCGGCCGAACTGCCCCGGCCGCAGGGCATTGCCCGGATTGGGAAACAACGCCTGCAGCTGAATGGTGCCGGTGGTGGCGTCCACCTGGCGGTTGACGGCGACGATGACGCCCCGGTGCGGGTAGATGCTGCCGTCGGCCAGCAGCAGCTCCAGCCCGTCGGCCACGCCTTCGCCCCGATCCATCTTGGTGAACTGAGCCTCGGCCCAGGCGCGATCGCGGGTGTCCAGCCTCTTCAAGCGATCGGCCGACCGGACATAGTCAACCTCGCTCATGGGGAAGTTCACGCGGATGGGATCGACCTGCGAAACCGTGGTCAGCAGCGTCGGCCCGTCTTGCCCGACCAGGTTCCCCACCCGCACCATCGCCAGGCCGGCAACGCCGGTGACCGGCGCGTGGATCTCGGTGTACGAAAGATTCAGCGCGGCCTGACGAAGCTGAGCGTTTGCCACCCGCACCTGATCTTCGGCGTCGCGCGCCGCCGCCTCGGCGTCTTCCAGCTCTTGCCGGCTGACCACCCGGGAGGCGCCCAGATCTTTTCGCCGCTCGAGCTGCGCGCGGTTGTGAGCGGCGGCGGTCTCGGCCCGGGCCACACTGGCCTTGGCCGACTCCAGCGCCGTCTGATACTCGGCGCTGTCGATGGTGAACAAGACCTGGCCTTGTTTGACGGTGGCACCGTCCTTGTATTTCTGCGCCTGGAGGATTCCCCGCACGCGGGCCCGGATCTCGGCGTTGATATAGCCGTCCAGCGCTCCGACCGCGTCCAGGAACAGGTTCACGTCCTTCCGGACGACGACGGCCACGGTGACCCGCGGCGGGGGCGGCGCCATTTTGGCCTTGCTCTCTTCGCAAGCAGCAGCCAACAGCGGCAGCAAGGCCAGCGCCAGCAGCTTCAGACTGAGAGTCATTCCGTTACCGTGCCTATCCGTTGACATTACAATCGTTGCTTTTATCATGTTTCAGTGGCGCCGCGCGAACGATCGCCCCTTCCTGCTTACCGCCTGGCGCACCTGATCAAAAGAGTGCGGCGGCAGTTACACAGCCGGATCCGGGAATATCTTGAACCGACCGGAACCTCGCTGCCAACCGTGCAGATCATCAAGCGGATGGCCGCCGGCGGCTCGCCCAGCCAGCTTGAGCTGGCCCAGGACATCGAGCTTGAACCGGCCGCCCTCTGTCGCCTGGTCACCGAGCTCGAGGAGCAGCGGCTGGTGGTCAGGCGGCGCGATCCCGACGACAAACGCCGGGTCCTGGTCTCGCCCACCCGTGACGGCTTGGCCCTGCTGACGCGCGCCCAGCCGCTGGTCCTGGCCGGGATCAAGGCCACGGTGTCGCGCCTGACCGCGGCCGAACAACTCCAGCTTTGCCGCCTGCTGGAAAAAATGGCCGACGGCGACGCCGCCACCGAGTTGCGTCCGTCGGAAACAGCCAATGACGAGGTCCGTTCACACCTTCACGCCCGCGCGCCCAGCCGCGCTGGGCGAAGGTGACTCCGCCGTCCGGCGCCGGTTCAGACGATGGTCACGCCGGCAGGCCGACCCGGCGGAGGGCGTCGGCGACGATGTCGAACGGCTTCTCGACGTGCGTATCGACTCTCTCGTCAAGAAATGCCCGCGCCTCGGCGGTGAAGGCTCCGCCGGTCATGAAGACGACTTTGGACAATCGCTCGGGCGCCTTGCGCCGCAGGGCTTCGTGAAAGTCGATGCCGGTGAAGTCCTTCATCATCACGTCGCAATAGACGAGATCGAGGCGATCGTCGGCCAGCAGGATCTCTAGCCCCTGCCGGGCGTCGAGGACCGTCCGCACCTCGAAGCGATCCCCGGCCAGACGGACGGCAAGCGCCTTGGCCACCAACGCGTCATCGTCGATGATCAGCACGCGCCGGCTTTGTTCTGTCCGTCCGACGGCCGATGCCTCCGACGGCGCCGGCACCGCCGGGTGACCTTCACCGGTGGCCGCCGGCAGAACCACGCGGAACAGCGCTCCTCCCCCCGGCACGTCGTGAACGCTGATCTGGCCTTGCAAGGCGTTGACGACGTTTCGGCTCACGAACAGCCCCAACCCGGTCCCCGAGCCGATGTCCTTGGTCGTGAAGAAGGGCTCGAAGATCTTCTCGCGCAGGGCCGCGGGAACGCCGCCGCCGCTGTCCCAGATCTCGATGAACGCCTCGCCGCCCCGAGATCCGGTGCGCACGCCGATCACGTGGCGGGTCGGATCCGGCGCCGGGAGAGCCTGCCAGGCGTTCATCAGAAGGTTGGTCATCACCTGGACCAACCGCGCCTCGTTCGCGCGCACGGGCGGGCTGGGCGCGAGGTCCTCGACCAGACGGGCGCGGGCTTCGATCTCCTTGCGCAGCAGGCTCAGCACCGAGCGAACCACCCCACCAAGGTCGATCGACAGCAAACGCTCATCGTCGGGCCGGGCGAACGTCCGCAGTTCGCGCGTCACATCCCGAATCCGCTTGGTGCCCACCAGCACCGGATTGAGGAACTCCTTTAGTCGGGTGATCCCCCGCAGCGTCGCCGCCGACGCCGCCGCGTCGTACCCGAAGCGCACCAGCGTCTCGACGTCAGTCGACAGACTCTCCAGTTTGCGCGCGGTTTCTTCCAGACCGCCGAGGACGTAGGTCAGCGGATTGTTGATCTCGTGCGCGACACTGGCGGCCACCGTGCCCATGGCCCGGATGCGATCGTCCTGCATGATCCCCATCTGCAAACGCCGCGTTTCCGTGACGTCGGTGCAGATGCCGATGGCGCCCGTTTGCACGCCGCCGGCGTCTCGCAACGGCCCGATCCACACGTCCAGGGTGTGGTTTTGCACGTCGACCGAATAGGTGACGATCTCGCCCGCCAGCGCGCGGCGAACGTTGTCGATGACCACCGGCACGTCCTTGTAGTCGTCGAGCAGTGAGCGGCCGATCATCTCGCCATTTACCGGGGTCAAGGTCTTTCGCAGAGCACCGTCGGCCACGGTCACCACCCCCGCCAGATCCATCATGAACAAAAGAACCGGCGCATGGTGGATGGCGACCTCGAGGCGCTTTTCGATCTCGGCGCGCTCGGACACGACCTGGACCTCCGCGGTGATGTCGACGAAGGCGATCACGACGTGGCTGACCGCACCTTGATCGTCCCGGATCGGATTGGCGAATGCCCGCACACAGATCCGCCTGCCGTCGCCGCGGTGAATGACGAGATCATCGACCATCACCGGCGCGCCGCTGGTGAGGGCGCGGCTGAACGGGAGCTTCTCGACCGGATACAGATTGCCTTGCCGGTCGAAGATTCCGTAAGCGGCGGGAGCCGCCGCGATGCCAGCTCCCTTGACCGCCGCCATCCCCATGATGGACTGGAAGGACTGGTTCGCGTAAAGGACCTCGCCCGTCGGCGCCTTCGCCACCCAGATGCCGAACGGAATCTCGTCGAGAACACGCTCACCCGTCTGGCGACCGTATTCGCTCACGCGGCGGCATATTAACCCAGAACTCCGATCAATCCCCCAATAAACCGTCGGACGGTCCGACCGGGCCTGGTTGACCAAAACCGACAACGCGTCATTGCCGGACAGATCGCTTGCCTGCACCGGGGCGGACCCATGCGATTGGTCTCGGGGTACCTACTCTGGTGGACAGCGCGGCGCAGGAAACAAGGTTGCCATCGCAACAGAGGCCCCCAGGCCGTTCGCGCAGAGTGGTCTCTTTTAGAAAAACAGGAGCGGATCATGGCCCGAATGTCTCTTGGTTCTGTTCTCGGTTTGGCGCTGGGCGTTCTCGCGACTTTGGGCGGCGCGGCGTGCAGCAGCGATTTGCCGGCCGGCAGTGGCAACAATGGTTCGGGCGGTTCGTCGGCGCCGACGGGAAGCGGAGGCGCGTCCGGCACCGGCGGCGCCAACCAAGGCTCGGGCGGCACGGCCGTCGTTGACGCGGCCACCCCCGGCCCAGACGTCGCCGTGGCTGGGACCGGCGGCGCACCCGCGGGGGCCGACGGCGCCGCCGACGGAACCAGCGACGTCGGTTCGGACACCGGGGTGACCGATCCCGGCACCGACGGTGATGGAATCGTGATGATCGCCGCCCCGTTCAAAGCCTCCCCCGACATGACCGACAAGCCGGGCGTCGCCAAGGGCCGAACCATTCAGTGGCAGATGGGCAATTCGAAGACCTTCGGCGATGGCGGCCGCGGCGCCGCCGTGTACCTGCCGGCCGGATATACCTCCGGGACCGAAGTTCCATTCATGGTCGCCCAGGACGGCCTTGGCTTTTCGGGCGGCGTGCGTCCGTTGCTGGACAACATGATCGCCGACGGGCGACTGCCGGCGATGGCTTTCATCTTTGCCGATCCGGCCGGCAATCGCAGCGGCGAGTACGACACCCCCTCCGACAAATACTATCAATTCGTCGAGACCGAGCTGCTTCCGGCGGCCATCGCCCAGGTGATGACCCAGGCCAACCTGGTCCTGAACCTGACCAAGAATCCGGAAGGGCGCGGCACTTACGGTGGCAGCTCGGGCGGCGCGGCGGCGTTCACCATGGGATGGTTTCATCCCGAATCGTATCGGCGCCTCTTGACCATCTCGGGCAGCTTCGTGGCCTTGCAACACACGACCGATTTTCCGGGTGGCTGCGCCGATTATTTCAACGCCTCTGTTCAGAACACTGTGCCCACCACGATGCCCAACAAACCGCTGCGCGTCTTCATTGAGGCCGGATCAAACGACCTGCTCAGCCCGACGTGGAGAAACGCCAATGATTCGATGGGCAAGGCCTTGGCCGCCAAAGGCTATCACTATCGTTATGTCCAGGCCCAAGGCGCCGTCCACGAAGACACCGGAGCGCAACGCCAGTATTTGCCCGACGCCATGTTATGGTTATGGAGGGGTTATACGAAGCCATGAAAGACGCCCCGCCGGGCAATAATGGGCGAGCGAAACGAACGGCATTTTTTCTGACAGTCAGCGCCGTCGGAAGTTTGTTGGCGGCCAACTCGATCGGCTGCACAGCGACGTCAGAAAGCGGCCCCGGCGGATCTGGCGGAAGCATGAGCACGGGCGGCGCAACCGCGACGGGCACAGGCGGAACGGGCGGCGCGCCCAGCACGGGAGCCGGCGGTGCTGGCGGTTCGATCAACAGCGGAGGCGGCGGTGCCGGCGTCGGGGGCGGCGGCGGTGCAGGTGGTTCGAACGCCATCGACGGCGGTAGCGCCGACGGGCTGGCGGCAGGCGTCGGTTGCGCAGGGAAAACCTACAAGCTCTGCGAAGATTTCGAGACGGGCGCGGTGGGAGCCATCCCCATCGGCTGGACGGCGCTGCGCGGGTTCTCCGGCCAGCGCGGAGGGATCGGTCTAGCCAACGATCAGTTCCACTCGGGCAGCATGGCCGTCAAAGGCGAGTCGATGAGCACCGGCCAGGATCGCATTCAAAAAAGCCTCACCGCGCTGGGGGCGACGGCCGCCAAGCATTGGGGCCGAATCTTTTACAAGGTGCAGTCTCCCGCGCCCAAACCAAAGAGCGGCGTCATTCACATCACTTTCACCGCGCTGGAAGGAGCCACCGAGAACCGCGTGGTCGATACCGTCGTCTCCACCAGCGGCACGCACCAGTGGCTGTTCAACATTCCCGACGATTCGTGCTGCACCAGCTCGCCTTACAACTGGACCTTCGACGAGGCCTGGCACTGCGCCGAATGGAACGTCGACGTCGCGGCACAGAGCTTCCGGTTCTTCAGCGACGGCAAGGAAGTGACCCAGCTGGCGTTCACCGGAAAGACCAACTCGAAGATGTCGAACTACACCTCGATCGGCGTGGGCACGATCTTCTATCAGACGCCGCTCACCCCGGTGGTTGTGTGGTTCGATGATCTCGCCATCGACGACAACCAGATCGGCTGTCAGTGATTCAGATGCTGCCTTGAACCGCCGGCCAAAGTTGGGCCTCGGTGCCTTGTGAATACTCCCACAGCATGACCCCGCCGTAGGCTTCCGACGCCGTGGTCAGCTGCTTGGCTATATCCACCGTCAGCTTGCTGCTGAACTCGACGCCCCAGGTGAGGTTGGCCTTGGGGACCATCTTGGTCGTCGTCCACCAGGTCAGCTCTTTGGTGTAAGTGGTCATGTTGGTGCTGTAAATCATCAGGTTGATGAAATCGTAAGAATTGAGCCAGGCGGTGATGGTGGCGTCGGAACCCGCGTCCTCGACGATGTATTGCGCCAGCGCCGACGTGATCAACTTGCCTTCCGGCCTGAGCTTGGCGATCAGCGCCTTCAGGAAGGCCGGAAAATTGCCGCTGGATTTCATCATGGCGCCGCGCTCGAGGTCGACGTCAACACCGTCGAGGTCAAGACGGGTGACAAACGCGTCCAGGCTCGTCACCAGCGGATCGATGTTGGCCGCGGTCGCATAGCTGTTGATGATCCCGATGTCGTCGTCGGCGCCGCCGATCGACACCAGGACTTTGACCTTTGCTGCGTGTGCCGCGTCCACCAAGGTCTTCACGTCCGCGTCCGCGGCGCCCAGACTCCAGACGTTGGACTTGACGGTGCCGAACGACAGGTTCAGGTGCGTCATCTTCTTGAAGTCCATCTTGGTGGCCCAAGACGCAAAGCTGCCGCTCCAGTTCGGCAGGTACATGACCACTTTCGTGCCGCCGGTCGTCGCCGGAGGACCACTGTCTACCGAACCATCCGGGTTGCTAGCTGGCGCGCCGCCACTGCCAGGCGCACCGCCGCTGGCAGCGCCGCCCACCCCGACGTCGTCACCGCCCGCCCCACCCTGATTGATGGCGCCGCCACTGCCCGACGCTCCGCCGGTGGATGTGACGCCGCCGGCGCCGTTGGATCCGTTGGACCCGCCCGTCGCGTTCGTGACGGCGGGACCGCCCACCGTACCGCCACAACCGGGAAGCACAGCCACCATGGCCAGAGCAGAAACCGAAACCGAAACCAGTCGGGTCCTCATGGTTAACACCGTCCGCATTTCCTGATGGCAATTCCCGCCCAACAGAACATCCGGTCCGGGCCGCCCCATACCTATTAGTAGGTTGTAAGGCGCCGGCGAATTCGATCACAAAATGCGGCGAAGGGCGTCGTACCCGCCCCCTGCCACCAGCAATTCCGCGATTGGCGGTGACCCCGGCCGCCGTTCGGGCACAGATCTTCCCGCGCCGAACGATACACTCGTATCATGGGATTGCCTCAAGCTGCGCCCGTCGGCCAGGTTAGCAATAACAACGCCGCCATCCAGACTCGCATCAACCGCTCAAACTATTAGACCCGAGGAGCACCATGTCGATCTTTCTCGGATTGCTTTTGCTGGCCACGGCCACATTGGATCTTCCCGACGGAAAACCGGGCATCGGGTTCGACGATCTTCGTTTTGACGCCGCTTCAAGCCGCTTGCTGATCCCGGCCGGCCGCACCGGGAGCGTCGATCTGATCGATCCCGCCAGCCAGGAGGTTTCGGCCATCGGTGGCTTCTCCCGGACAGCAACGTACGCCGCCGGCCACGGGCAAGGCGTCACTTCGGTGGACGCGGGCGACGGCCTGCTCTTCGCCACGGATCGTACGGCGCGTAAGCTCTTCGTCGTCGAACCCAGCCAGAAGAAGATCCTGGCCGAAGCGCCTCTGGCCGGCACGCCCGACTATGTCCGCTATGTCGCCAGTAGCAAGGAAGTCTGGGTCACCGAACCCGGCAAGAGCCGCATCGAAATTTTCGCCTTGAACAACGTTCGACCGGCTCACGTTC
Source organism: Polyangia bacterium (assembly GCA_036268875.1). GTDB lineage: Bacteria > Myxococcota_A > Polyangia > Fen-1088 > Fen-1088 > DATKEU01. Next base: position 59,059 of record DATATI010000007.1, read on the forward strand.
GGTTCGTTGACGTTCCGGGCGGCCCGGAATCACTGACCATCGACGAAAAACGCGGGCGCGCCTTCACCCATCTGTGGAAAGACAAGACCGTGGCCATCGATCTGCGCAGCCACGCCATCGTCGCCACCTGGCCGGCGGGCTGTGGTGAGCCGCGCGGGATCTGGGTCGACTCGACGCGCGGCTTTCTACTGGTCGGCTGCGACGACGGTACGGCGACCGCGCTGGGACTTGATCAGGACGGCCGTGTTCTTTCGCACGTGAAAAGCGGCAAAGGCGTGGACATCATCGCCTACGACCCAAAACGGGCGCACCTTTATTTGCCGGGCGACGAAAGCGCGACCATGGCCATCATCGCCGTCTCGGACAAAGGGCTGCTTTCGGTGCTGGGGACGACGCCCACCACGGTGGGTGCGCACTGCGCGACCACGGACCAGCGGGGCCACGTCTACGTCTGCGATCCCAGCCGCGGACGATTGCTGGTCATCGCAGACCCGTATTGACCTCCGCCAGCAGTTGATACGAACGCAGGCGCGCCTGGTGATCGAAGATGTGAGCGCCCACGATCAGTTCGTCGGCGCCGGTGCGGGCGATGAAAGCCTGCAGCGCCGCCGCGATGGTGGGCGGTGCGCCGATGAAGGTGCACGAGAGCGCTTCATCCAGCATGGCGCGCTCGTGCGGCAGCAGCCGGTCATAGAAATCAGGTAGCGGCGGAAGCAGCCGCGTGGGCCGACCGCGGCGCAGCTGGATGAACGCTTGCTGAAGCGAGGTGGCCAGCAGCGCAGCTTCCTGATCGCTATCGGCCGCGAAGACGTTGATCCCCAGCATGACGTACGGGCGATTCAGCCGCGGCGACGGCCGGAACTGCGCGCGATAAAGGTGAACGGCGTCTGCCAACGCGGCCGGCGCGAAATGCGAGGCGAAGGCGAAGGGCAGCCCCAAAATGGCGGCCACCTGGGCGCCAAAAAGGCTGGAGCCCAAGATCCAGATCGGCACGTTGGTTCCCACGCCAGGAAATGCCGTGACCGGTTGGTCAGGAGCGGCGTCACCGAGATAGTTCAAGAGCTCGCTGACATCGTCGGGAAAGCTGTCGACGTCGCCGGCCAGGTTGCGGCGCAACGCACGCATGGTGCGCTGGTCGGTGCCCGGCGCCCGCCCCAGCCCAAGATCGATCCGGTCGGGAAAAAGCGACGCCAGGGTGCCGAACTGTTCGGCGATCGTCAGCGGCGCATGGTTCGGCAGCATGATGCCGCCGGCGCCCACCCGGATGGTCCTGGTGCCGCCGGCGACGTGCGCGATGACCACCGCCGTGGCGGCGCTGGCAACCCCCGGCATGTTGTGATGCTCGGCGAACCAGATGCGCCGGTAACCCCAGGTCTCAGCGTGCTGGGCCAGATCCACGGAATTGCGCAGCGTCTGGCTGGCGTTGCCGCCTTGAACGACCGGGGCCAGGTCCAAAATCGAAAGCGGCACCATCTTGCCAAGATAGATGCCGGAAAAACGCCGCCACCGATCGATTTTTTGATGAACGAAGACGTCGGTCGGGCACTCACAGGCCGCGAACGAATGTTTTCATCGATTCGGAGGCCAACCATGCGGCGCGGTGCGATTCTCCCCGGGATTCTGGCGGCGGCGGTTTTCGGCTGTAACGCGGCAAGTACTCGTTCCATTGATGATGGCGGCACGCCGCCCAGCAGTGGCAGCGGCGGCACGCACCCGACCGGTTCCGGCGGCAGCACCGGCGCCGGCAACGGGGGCACCAGCGGCGGTACCGGCAGCGGCGGGGTGGGAGTCGCGACCGATGGCCCGTCCTGCGGCGTCAAAACTTTCGGGCTGACCAAAGTCCCACCCGATCTGCTGATTGTCCAGGACCGGTCAGGGTCAATGGCTATGCTGCCCGATGGCAGCAACTGCAGCCGCCGAGACGCTACCTGCACGGCGATGACCAAATGGCCGCAGATCACCGCCGCCATCAATCAGGTGGTCATGCAGACAGAAGACACGATCCGCTGGGGGTTGAAGTTCTTCGCCGATGACGACCTTTGCGGCGTCAATGACGGGGCGGCGGTGCCCATCGCGGACAAGAACGCGGCTGCCATCGCCGCGGCGATCGCCGGCGCGATGCCCTTGAGCAGCACGCCAACCCGCGCGGGTCTCGTCTCGGCGGGAGCGTATCTGGCAACATTGACCGATCCCAACCCGAAGTACGTTCTCCTGGCCACCGACGGCCTGCCGAACTGCGGGGGCCAGATGGGCATATTTGGCTCCCAGGGGGACGACTCGGCCGCCACTATCCAGGCCGTCACCGACATCGCCGCGAAAGGCATTCCGGTCTTTGTCGTCGGCATCGGAAGCATTCCCGACGCCCAGACGACCTTGACGGCGATGGCGGTGGCCGGCGGCGAAGCACAGACGGCCGACCCGAAATACTATCCGGTGGCCAACACGGCCGACCTGGTGACAGTCCTTGGCACGATCGGCGGCATGATCGGGTCGTGTTCATTCGGATTGGGAACGGTGCCGCCCGATCCCACCAACATCGCCGTTACCGCTAACGGCAGCAAGATTCCCAAGGACACCACCCACACCAACGGCTGGGATTACGGCACCGGCCAGACGTCCATTCAGCTCTTCGGCCAGACCTGTGAGGACGCCAAGGCGGGCAAGTTGATGGACGTGCAAGCCATCTTTGGGTGTCCGGGAAAAATCATTCCCTGATTTCAGTGCTTTCCTTGAGCACCTGCGCAGCGGGATAATGCCGGCATGCGCATGCGCATGCGTGAACCGTGGCCCAGCGCGCGTACGCGGCAGCGGCGACGCGAGTTTGCCTCCGCGTTTTCAGGCGTGCCCGCCCGCGGTCTAGGCGACGGCCTGGAAATCGGCGGCGGCGACGGTTTCCTGGCCTCGCTGCTGGTTCCGCTTTGCCGATCGTTCGTCACCACCGATTCCTTTCGCCCCCGCCTGGTCGACGGCGACCAACGAAAGGTGCGGCGGCTGGTCTGCGACGGCACGGCGGTCCCCTTCAAGGACCAGTCCTTCGACTTCATTTTTTCTTCCAGCGTTCTCGAACACGTGCGCGATCGCGCCGCCGTCTATCAGGAGATGCGCCGTTGCCTGCGTCCCGGCGGGTTGATGTTGCACATCATGCCCTCGCGCACGTGGAAGCTGCTGCAGCTGATCTTCTACTATCCGCACCTGCTGATCGGCGGCGGCGATCTGCTACTGGATCGTCTGAGCCGGTTGTCCGTCAGCGCCAGTGGCGCGGGCGCGGCGGCTCTGCCAGCGCTGGCCGCCCCCACCGCGGCGCCGCCGGCCGCCCTGTCGTTCGATCGCTGGAGCGATCAGCGGCGCTGGCGCGTTTCGCTGCGCACGGTGTTGCAAGGAATGGTGCCGCGGGTTCACGGCGAATACCCTGACCACGTGCGAGAATGGGTCGGCTTCGGCGCCGAGGCGTGGAAGAGCGAATTTCAGGCCGCCGGCTTGCACGTCTGCCGGATCGCGCGCCTGCCCCTTTATTCGGGTTATGGCTTCGGCCTTGAACGCCTGCGCCACTTCGGCGAACGGATGGGACTGTCGGCGCACAACGCCTTTCTGATCTCGACCGAAGCGCAAGCGCCCGCGTCGGCCGCCTGGTTTGATTCGCCGCCTCTGCCGCAGTTGAAGGCCGCGCCGCCGGCCTAGGCGATTGGCCCTAGGCGGCCCGCAAGGTGATCACCGCGATCTCTGGCGGCACGCCCAAACGAATGGGCGGTCCGGTGGTGCCGAGGCCCCGGTTCACGTAAAGCGTGGATTCACCAATCTTGTAGAGATCGGTGGTGAACGACGTCATCAGCCGGGCCAAGTTCCAGCGCCGACCAAAGATCGGCATGGCCAGCTGGCCGCCGTGCGTGTGTCCGGAGAGCGTCAGGTCCACGCCCCGTTGCGCCGCCTGGGAGAACAGCGCGGGATCGTGGGCCAGTAGGACCGCCCTTGTCCCGGGTGGCCTCTTGGCCAAGGCCCGGTCCAGGTCGTGACGCTGGGACCAGGTGTCGTCGACGCCCGCGAGGTGAATCGTCGCCTCGCCACGCTGAATGTCGACGCCCCGATTTCGCAGCACCGACAGGCCGGCACCTTCCAGCGCCTGCACCATCGCTTCGCCGTCAGTGAAGTAGTCGTGATTGCCCATGCAGACGAAGACCCCGTCGCGGGCGCGCAGACGTCCCAGCTCATTCGCAACCACGGAGACAAACGCCGGCCCGCTGGCGATCAGATCGCCGGTGACGGCGACCATGTCACCCTTGAGCTGATTGGCCGCGGTCACCCACCCCGCCACCCGCGGGCGGCGGGCGTACGGTCCGCAGTGCAGGTCGGAGATCTGCACGATGCGATAGCCATCAAACGCCTGCGGAAGTCCAGCGATGACCACCTCCCGCGCGCGGATCCACGGACGCTGGCGAAAGGCGATCATCACGCCAACGACCGTGATCGCCAGCGCAAACACGAGACTGACGTTGGTCCGCAGGTGAATCAGCCACCCGACGCCCAGCGCGAGCGGCGCCGCGAACAGAAAGACCAGCCCCGCCGTCCACCAGATGAAAAACGGCCACGTCACCAGGTACAAACGCACCGGAGCGGTCGCGCCCCACAGCGCCCGCCGGTTTCGCAGGCCGAAGAGAAAAGCTGCGCTCAGCGCTGCCGGCACGATCAAGACGGGCGTGACGTGCCCGCAGAGCCGCACCAGTGCCAGAAATAGCGGAACCGGAACGCCCGCCACGGCGAAAAGCGCGATCAAGATGAACCGCGCTGGCCGGCTCCGACGCACGGGCTGACGTTCAGACGCTGGCGACACCCTGCAACCATGAAACGTCCGTCTCGTCACCGCAACCGGTTCGTCCGTTCGACGATCGGTGCCCGGTCAGCCCTCGCCGTCCTTTCGTAAGGTGGCCCGAAATTGATCGGGCGTCGTCCCCAGCGCGCGGCGAAAATGCCGAATGAGAATTCCCGTCCGGTCGATGTCCGACGCCGACTGCGAATCCGCGTCGGCTTTGCGACCCGGCCAACCGACGTCTTGCGCGATCAACTGCAACGGCCGGTGCGGCGATTCCACCAACGCGCGGCAGGTGCGAGCCACCAGGATGCGGCTTTGATAGACCGAGGGCGGAACGCCGATCTCTTGCGTGAACGCGTGCACCAGATAATGGGGATGACAGCCGGCTGCTTCCGCCAATCGCGCCAGGTCGTATCCCTCGGTGCAATTCTGGCGCAGGTGAACCAGCGCCTTGCGAACCGCCGCGGCGCCGCGCGTGGGCATCACAGCGCCGCGCGCGTGCTCGGCGCAATTGGTGATCAAGGCGGCCACCAACGACGTCAGATTCTCCAGGTGGCGCTCCAGATCGCGCGCGCACAGGCAGCGCGATTGGCCGACGCGGCGGCCGAATAGATTGGTGCACAGGCCGCGCTGGATGCGGCGCAAGGCGCCCAGAATCGCCGGGTGGCCTGACCCTGGATGCGGATGGGCGATATTCAGATCGCGGTGTTTCCAGCCCAGCGTGCGCGCCGTCTTTTTCATCAGCGATTCGCTGACCTGCACGACGATGAAATCCGCGAGCGGCGTCCGGCTGACGTTCGCGTGCAGCTCGCCCGGCTGCATGATCATCGCGTGCCGCAGGTCAGCGACGTAAAGACGATGGTTGTATCGCCACGGCACCGCCGCCTTGGCCGACATTTTCGTCACCAGGCAAAACGAATAGGTCTCGTGAAAAATGACCCAGCGCTTTGAGCTGCGACGCGCTTCGAGAACCCAGAAATCTGGCGTCAGATGGTGAAACCGAACATCCCCTTCGCCTTCGTCGAGCCCTGGCGCGACCGGCATGCCGACCTTTCCGTTTTGAAGGTGGACCAGCTCAATCCGAAACGACGGCGCTTCTTGTAGCTTGCGAACGGCCGCGCGGATAGTACGGGATTGCGAAATCGCTTACAGGCGGCCACTGACGGTTTTTTTACAAGCCGCGCGTCCCGATCGCCTGGCCTGCTCGCATTCGACCTTGACGCCGCCCCCTGGCCGCTGCCGTGGCGGCGCGGCCATCTCGCCGGCGGCGTAATTGACGTCGTTGCCATCGATGAGCTGCACCACCCTGGCGGCAAGCCCGATCGAGCGCATGTACTTGAGGCTGGCCGGGTCGAAGCTTTGAACGAAGATGGGCGCGGTCTTGCTGTTCAGTCCGTTGTCGTTGATCAGCTTGACGATGGCGCCTTCAGTCTCTCTTTTGCATGACTCCCTGCGCGTGGCGGTGACGAGATCCGAACGGCTGCGCAACGACCACGTGACGGCGGCGGCCATTTTGCCGATCGACGGGCGCCGCGCGATCGTCAGGCCTGAGTTGCCGAAGCCCGATGGATGATTACGGTTTCAGCATGGCCACCCGCGGTTTATTTTCGGCCTTCGTGGCATGGTTTGTCTTGTCGCTGCCTGGACGCGCAACATTGGCCGTGGATCTGTCGTCCGCCGCCATCTTGCAAGATCTTCACCGGTCGAATCAGGAGGCGCAGGAGCTGGGGCGATTGGGACAACGCAAAGGCAACACCCAGGAAGCGCGCCGCTTCGGGGACATCGTCTACTACGATCACCGCACCGCAGAGCGGAAGGTCAGCGCGCTGGCCAAGGCGGAGAAGGTCCAGCTGGTGAAGGTGCCGCCCGCCGAGCGGCCGCTGCCGCCGGGCGCCGAATTCGACGCCGCTTTCGCCGAGATCGTCATCGCCGACCATCAAAAAGATCTCGCTGCGGTGTCCGAGGCCATCAACAGCACGACGGACAAGTCGCTGCAAAAGATTTTGGGCCAGCAATTGTCCATGCTGCAACGACACCTGGACATCGCCAAAAAACTGCTGTCCACCGAGCGGAAGAACTAGCCAGCGACTTTAGCGAGCGACTAGCGCGCGCAGAACTCGCGCACCACAGAAAGCAGGCCGTCAAATCTCAACGGCTTTTGCAGCACGCGCGTGACGCCGGCCGGCGCGTCGATCGGCGCCGACGAGTAGACCACGACGGGGACGGTGGCCAGCTCGGCGCGCTGACGCAGCTTCGCGAAAAATTCCCACCCGTTCATTTCAGGCATCAGCAGGTCCAGGATCACCAGGCAAAGCCGGCCGATTCCTTCGAGCTTGTTCAACGCGTCCCGACCGTCGTGGGCGGCGACGACGGCGTATCCATTCAATTCGAGGGCCTCGCGCATCATCTCGCGCAGCTCCAGCTCGTCCTCCACCAGCAGCACCGTGTGGGTCATCTAACGATCGTCTTTCTTCGCGCTGGTCCATGACTGGCGAGGCAAAGTGACGCGAAAATCCGTCCCCTCTTCCGTGACGGAGCGAACATCCAGCGCGCCACCGTGCGCACGAACGATCTCTTTGGAAATGTACAGCCCCAGGCCCAACCCTGACGTCTTTGACGTGCGACTGTCGCGCTGGCCCCTTCGGAACGGATCGAACAGGACCCGCTGCAGATCCTCGGGAATCGGTGGGCCGTCGCTGTGGACGTCAACGCGTACCGTGTCGTCGTCGACGCGCACGGTGATGGTGACCGGCCTGGCCCCATCGCCGTGAAGGATGGCGTTGCCGATCAGATTGGAAAAGACCTGTTCCAGCCGATCCGCGTCCCAGTTGCCAACGGCCGAGGGACAGGCGGGCACGATCTCCCGGGACGGGTAGGCGGCTCGCATCTCGTCGACAATGCGGCTGACGATGTCGCGCAGGTCAACCGGCTGGGGACGCATGGGCAAGCCGCCTGCCAATCGACTTCGGGTGAGATCGAGGATCTGTTCGATCATGCGAGACATGCGCAGCGAGCTGGCGCGCATGCGATCGATGACCCGCAGCATGGTTGGATCGGTGGCCCGCTGCCGAAGAATCCCCGCGCCCATGTCGATCGAGGCCAGCGGATTTCGCAGGTCATGGCCCAGGATGGCCAGGAACCGTTCCTGAAATTCCTGCACCTGGGTCGTGGCCGCCAAGGTCGCCCTCTCCGCTGCCAGCGCGCGCTGGATCTCCTCTGCTTGCCGCCTCTCGGTCAGGTCGCGCGTCACCTTGGCAAAACCGACCAAGACGCCGTCTGGGCTGTAAAGCGGGGTGATGGTGACGTTCGCCCACATGCGCGAGCCATCCTTGCGAACGCGCCAGCCTTCCTCTTCAAAGCGGCCCTCGCTCACGGCCACCTCCAGTTCGCGGTCGCATTTGCCGGCCAGGGCTTCTTCCGGCGGATAGAAGACCGAGAAGTGTTTCCCGATGATCTCGTCGGCTTTGTATCCTTTGATGCGCTCGGCACCGCGGTTCCAGGTACTGACCCGGCCGGTGGGGTCCAGCACGAAGATGGCATAGTCCTTCACGCTGTCGACCAGCAGGCGAAAGGTCTCGGCGTCTTTTCCGGACGCTAGCGCGGGGGAGCGACCGTTTCGGCCGCGCTTTGGTGGCGATGGAGGTGAACCGGCTGGCAATGGAAAACCCTAAGAGGCCCTTCCTGGCAACGTAAACGAAACGAAGCAACGAAATCAGCCGACCTAAAACTCCGCGGCGACCGGATCATCCAGCGCCTGTGCCAGCACATCGAGATCGAACGGCTTGACCAGGTGAAGTTTGAACCCCGCTTCGTGCGCCAGCCGGCGATTTTCTTGCTGGCCGTAGCCGGTGACGGCGATCAGCAGAAGATCCGCACGTACGCCCGCGACGACCCGCAGACGGCGGGCCAGCTCATAGCCGTCCATACCAGGCAAACCGACGTCCAAAATGGCGATGTCCGGCGACGCATCGATGGCGCATTTAAGCGCCTCGTGACCGTCGCCAGCCTTGGCCACCAAAAACCCACGCATGGCCAGAATCTCGGCCAGGGTCTCCCGCACGTCATCGTCGTCGTCCACCAGCAGTACCCGCCGACGGCAGGTCTTGATGTCGCTGGATGAGGCACTTTGGTCGGAACCAGGCGGTCGCGGGGGATGGCCGTCTTTCATGGATCCTTCTCGCAGCGAGGGCAGCGGCGCTCGGATTGTAGGGTTGCACCGCGCCCTACGGGAGGGGGCGAACGAAAAAAAATGTCCAGCCTCGCCGATCGCTAGGCCCGTGCCGTCACGACGAACGCGGCGCCGTCCATCCAGACGCCGCGCGCGCTGGCAAATGGCTCCAGCGCCGCCGCCAGCGCTGCGTCCAGCGCCGGGCGCAACGCCTCGGGCGCGTCGGCCATCGCCCGCGAGGCCGGACCGAGTAATCGGCAATATGCCACCGCCTGCGCTACGGTCATGGCCCCGCCCAGATGCACCGGGTTTTCCCAGCGATCGATCACGACGCTGGTGAATCCGGCGTCCAAGAGAATGGTCCGCACGCGATCGGGATCGGCCAGATAGAACGGGCCCGGGTTATCCGGCTGCAACATGGATTGCAGCGGCGCGGGCGGCAGCACGGCGGTCACCGCGCGCAGCGGGAGGTCCGCCCACGGATTGCGGGCCAGCGCTTGCCAGCAGGCGAAAGAAAGGTGTCCACCGGGGCGCAGGGCGCGGCGCAGGTTGGCGAAGGCAGCGCGGGTGTCCTGAAAAAACATCACGCCGAAACGCGAATACGCCGCATCGAACGCGCCGGCGTCAAACGAATGAGTCTCGGCGTCGGCGACGGCCAAGGCGATCTGGGGCCGGCCCTGGGCGCGCTGCCGGGCGCGTTCCAGCATCGGCACGGAAATATCCACGCCCAGTACGTAACCTGCCCTTCCAACGATGTCGCCCAGCTGTAGCACCGTCTGCCCGCAGCCGCACCCGACGTCGATGATCCGCTGGCCCGACGAAAGCGCCAACTGGACGATGGCCGCCCGGCCGATCGGATCGAGCTGAGCATCCGTCTGTTCCTGCACCTTGGTCCAGGCCAGGCCGGCGCGTTCGGTGAACACCGGCTCGCGCGGAAGGTCGCCGTCGGTCATGCCGCATCTTACCGGTGCGGCGGCGGCCGGGCCATCGCTGTCGACCGTCTACAAAGACTTTGGGCGCAGCGGCCAGCCAGGGCCCGCCGGTTTTGCCCGCGACGCTGGAACGATCACGCGGCGCGGTCGATCGCCCGTCAACGCGCTGGCCAGCAACAAGGCCGCGCACAGAGCATTGTTCACCAGCGTCAGATCGGTGAACGGCAGCGTCAACAGCGCGAAGCAAAACAACCACAGCGCGATCATGCCGTTCAGATAGCGCATCCACCCGAAGAAATAACTGGCCACTGCCAGGATGGTCACCAGCATTCCGCACACAGCCGCGTTGGTCTGTTGCGCCGGCAAATGCGGCCAGGCAAACACCGACACCATCAGCCACAGTCCAACGAAGGTACTCACCACGCGCATGAACATGAGGCCCTCCTTCTCATTCTTCACTTCTTCGATAGCGCGCCTCGCACTTTGAAATGTGGCCATTGCCGGACCGGCGTCAAGCAAGGGAACGCCCCTTGCGCCGTCGATCATCGGCCACAGGTTTTCTGATGGACTCTGCGTGCCTGCGGCCAAGGGAGAAAATATGATTGAGCTGACAGTCGACCATGCCTGCTTGAAGCGATGTCCTATATTGGCGCGCCGCCGATCGCGCAGTCTTTTACCGATCGCGATGTCGATCGCTCTGACATTGCTGCTGGGAACCGCGGACGCTTGGGCCAAGGGCAGCGCACTGCAAGCTGGCGCGCCGCCGGTGCAGGCGACCTCCGCCGAGTCCGTCGCCCGGCGATCAGAAGCCAGGGGTTCAGCGACGGACGGCTCTTATGCCCAACGCGAGGCAGCGGCCGCCGGCCTGGAGAACTTCAAAGGCGGCGACGTGGTGATCATCAGCAGCACCACCGTGATCATCGTGCTGCTGATCATTCTCATTCTGGTCATTATTTGAGCGCGGCGCCGATAGACTTTCGCCGCGCCCCCAAATTCACTGCTCCACTTTCGGCGATGGTCGTCGGGTCGCTGGTGATGGTGGCGGCCGCCGGTTGCTACCAGGGCACCGCGCGCTCGGTTTCGCTGGTGGCGATCGCGCACCAACCGGGCTGGCAACTGGTCGATCACGTCAGCATGGTTCAGCAGGACGGGATGCACGATTGCGGACCGGCGGCGCTGGCCATGGTGCTCGAACGGTGGGGTTATCCCAACGCCGCGCCGGCGATCCGGCAAGCGGTGGGCCCGGCCAAGCCCGACGGCGTGGCCGCCGGCAAGCTGCGCGACTTTGCCCGCGGCAAGGGACTGCAGGCCTTCTTGATAAGCGGCGTCGACGGCGATCTCGAACGAGAGATCGCCAGCGATCGGCCGGTCCTGGTCGGTCTGGTCCAGCGTTACAGCGGCAACCGCGCCTACGCGCACTATGAAGTCGTGGTCGGGTTCAACCGGCAACGCCGCCGGGTGCTGCTGCTGGATCCAGGGCGCGGCCCGCGCGAAGATGATCTCGGCGCCTTCGAACGCGAATGGATGGGCGCCGCCCGACTGGCTTTGGTTGTCGCGCCGGCCTGACGTGCGACGCGCGCGGGTACCGATCGTCTGGTCACTGCTGCTGCTGGCCTGTCATCTCGCGGCCTGCAGCACGACGTACCAGCCGCGTCCCACCGAGCGCGTGGGGTTGGTCATCCACCATGGCGGTGCCGCTTACACCCACGCCGGCCAGGAGAGCGCCATCGGCCCATTTGGCGGTGACCTGGAAGGATTGGTCGCCGGCCAGCCCGCCGCCGTCGCCAGGGCCCGCCGCTCGCGCCATCAATTGCAAGCAGGCATCCCCGCGTACCTGGGTGGATTTGGCGCGGCGGTGGTCGGGCTGGTCCTGTCGGGTCCGGCGGGGTGGATCGTGCTGGGCGTGGGCGCCGCCACCGCGGGCGTTGGACTTGGTTTGATGGGGGCCGGATTCACCAACGCCGTCGACGCCATAAACACTTATAACGACAGCGTGCCTCCGCTTCCCGGGCCGGCACGCCCGCGTTAACGCCGCCTCAGGGCGCGTTCTGACTGTCCACGCACTTCAGCTGTTCGCCGCTGACTTTGCAGAGGTAGATCTTTCGATTGGCGCCGAGGAGGCTGTTGCGCGCCACCACCACCGTGCCGTCCGGCGTGGCGGCGATGCCGCTGTATGCGCAGCCGCTGAACGCGCCGGACGCCAACACCGCAGTGAACAAAACAGCGGAATAGGCAATCTTCCGAACCATGGGACTGATGCTCATTGACGGCTCCTTTGAGTGTTCCCCGTAACTGATAAGCATCTCCTTCTCACTTAAGAAGGGGGGACCCCGCCGGACCGGCTTCAGCGCGACGCGCCCGTCCGGCAGCCGTGCTGCTTGACGATCGCCAGCAGCTTGTCCAGACGAACTGGTTTCTTGATCGCCGCCACCACATTGCCGGCGATCGGGTGGTCGGGATCGGAGCCGGTGGCCGAAAAAATACACAGCGGCAGAGTGGACAACCGCGGATCCCCCGCCACCTCCTGGGCGAAGGTCCACCCGTTCATCACCGGCATCATCATGTCCAGCAGGATCAAGCACGGGCGCAGGCCGTCCGCCAACAGCGCCATGCCTTCGCGGCCATTGCGGGCCATCACCACGCGAAACCCGTCCAGCGACAGCGCCTCGGCCACCGTCTCGCGGATGTCTTCGTCGTCGTCGACGACCAGGATTTGATCGGTCTCCATGGGTGCGTTCAATAACAGCCTGTCACAGATCGCGGAGGAATGCCGTCCTCTCTTCGATCAGCGAGTCCCCCGGCTCAGTGCGCCCACTGGCGAAGGTCTTCGTCCTCGACGGTCGGGCGCGGCCCCAAAAGCTCGTCCAGCTCGCCGTGATCCAGCGACTCGCGTTCGAACAGCGTCGCGCCCAAACGATCCAGGTCCTCACGGTGACCGAGCAGCAGCTGCGTCGCTTCATCGAGTGCGCGGGACAAGATCTTTCGCGCCTCGTCTTCGATGGCGGCGACGGTGGCCGGGCTGGTGGCACCTTCCAGCGCCACGCGCGCGCCCAGAAACGGATGTTCGGTCTCGTGCTCGTAATAGACCGGGCCCAGACGTTGGCTCATGCCAAAGTTGGCCACCATCCGCGACGCCAGCCGGGTCGCCTCCTTCAGATCATTTTCGGCACCCGTGGACACGCCGCCCAGCACCACCCGCTCGGCGGCGAACCCGCCCATCAGCACGCGGATGCGCGCCGCCAGCTCGGCCTCGGCCATCACGTGGCGATCGGTGCCCGGCAGCTGGTGCGTGAAACCCAGCGCCATCCCGCGCGGGATGATGCTGATCCGGTGCGGCGGCTCGACGTCGGGCGACAGGTGCGCCACCAATGCGTGGCCGGACTCGTGAACGGCGACGCGTTTTTTTTCTTTGACCCCCAGCATGGTCTCGCGCGGATCGCCGAGTACGATCTTGTCGAAGGCCGCGGCGAAATCGTCGCTGGTGATGCTCTCGCGGCCGGCCCGGGTCGCCGACAACGCCGCCTCGTTCACCAGGTTGGCCAGATCCGCCCCGGAAAAACCGGCGCTGTTCTCGGCGATGACTTCCAGATCGACGTCCTTGGCCACCGGCTTGCCGCGCAGATGCACCGCCAGGATGGCCTTGCGCGCCGACAATTCGGGCCGATCGACCAGGACCCGGCGATCGAAGCGCCCGGGCCGCAGCAGCGCCGGATCCAGCACGTCGGGCCGGTTGGTTGCCGCCATCACCACCACCAGATCGCTGCGGTTGAACCCGTCCATCTCGGACAGCAATTGATTCAATGTCTGCTCGCGCTCGTCGTTGCCGCCGCCCAAACCGGCGCCGCGCGACCGGCCGACGGCGTCGATCTCGTCGATGAAGACAATGGCGGGAGCGCTCTTCTTGACCTCCTTGAACAGCTCGCGCACGCGCGCCGCGCCCAGGCCGACGAACAGCTCGATGAACTCGGACCCGCTGATGGAAAAGAACGGCACGCCTGATTCGCCGGCCACCGCCCGCGCCAGCAGCGTCTTTCCCGTGCCTGGGGGGCCCACCAGCAACACACCGCGCGGCACCTTGCCGCCCAGTCGGGCAAAGCGCTCCGGCTCTTTCAGGAACTGGACGATCTCCAGCAGATCATTCTTGGCCGCCTTCAGCCCCGCGATGTCTTCGAAGGTGACGTTCACCTGGTTGGTCTTTTCGAACTTGCGGCTGGGGCTGCTGATCAGCCCTGCCAGCGGCCCGCCCGCGCCCAGCATTCCGCGCGCCCGCCGCGACATCCAGGTCCAGGCGGCGAAGATCAAGATCCAGGGCAGCAGCGTCAGCACCATCTGCACGGCGAACGGCTGCTGCTGGCTTTTCACCGTCACCAGCACGCCCTTGTCGCGCAACAAAGGCAGCAGCGCCGGGTCATTGGCCGGCAGGTTGGTGTGGAACGATTTGATCGGCCGGTCGTCCACCTTCTGCGGGTCCTTCAGCGTCACGTCGACGGCGTCCCCGGCGATCACCGCGGTCAGCACCTTGCCGTCCTTCACCCAGTTGAAGAACTGCGAGTAAGGTACCGGCGGCGCGGCGTTGCTCTCCGCGGTGGCCTTCCACAACCACATCGCGCCGATCATCGCCGCCAGCACCAGCCAGGCCCGCCCGGACGCCCGCGGCGCCGGCGGCACGGTGCCGCCTGGCGCTGGCGCACCTGACGGCTGGTTTTTGCTTGCGTCGGCCATCGTCGAACCTCAGACCACCTCGCGGATCCTGTCGGCCATCAAATCCTTGATGATCGTGAACCGCCCCTTCTCGCCGCGGGCCAGGGCCTTGGCGAACGTCAACGCCTGGCTGCTGGTGATTTGACCGGGCATCGGCGGCTCGTTCGGATCAACCGTCGCTTCGATCAGAGCCGGACCTTCTTCGGCCATGGCGGCGCCGATGACGGCCATGGCGTCACCCGGTTTGTCCAGGCGGTAACCGCGCACGCCGCAGGCGTCGGCGACGGCGGCAAAATCGATCGGCTGCAGATCGACGCCGAAGGTGGGATTGCCCTCCATCACCAGCTGCTCCCATTTGATCTCGCCCAGGCTGTTGTTCTTGATGACCAGGATCTTGATCGGCAGCTTGTACTTGGCGATGGTGGCCAGCTCGCCCATCAACATGGTCAGGCCGCCGTCGCCCACCACCGCCACCACCTGCCGACCCGGGTGCGCCACCGCCGCGGCGATGGCGTACGGAACGCCGTTGGCCATGGTGGCCAGCGTTCCCGACGCGCTGAACATCATGCTGCCGCGCATGCGCAGATGGCGGGCCGCCCAGGTGGTCACCGTCCCGCAATCGGCGGCGATGATGGCGTCGTCGGTCAGGAAGCGATCCAGCATCGCCACCGGCACTTGCGGCTTCATCGGCAGCGAATCGCGCGAGGCGCGCAGGTCCATCAGGTTGTTCCAGTCCTTCATCCGTTGCTGCGTCTTGGTCAGGAACGCGCGGTCGTCCTTGCGTTGCAGTCGCGACACCAGCTGGGCCAGGATGCGCCGGCAATCGCCGACCAGGCCGACCTCGACCGGGTGGCGCGAACCGATGCGCGCCGGATCAATATCGATTTGAATGGTGCGCGCCTGCTTGGGGGCCGGCAGAAACTCGATGTACGGGAAGTTCGTCCCCGCCAAAAGCAGGGTGTCGCACTCTTTCATCGCTTCGGCCGACGGTGCGGTTCCCAAAAGGCCGATTCCACCGGTGCAAAATGGACTGTCGTCGGGCAGCGCGGCCTTGCCCAGCAGGGCCTTGGCCACCGGCGCGGCCAGGCGATCAGCCAGCGCGGTCAACTCTTCGCTGGCGCCCAGGCAGCCGCGCCCGGCCAGGACCGCCACCCGCGTGCCATGGTTCAAGATCTCGGCGGCGCGCCGCAACGCCTCGTCGCTGGGCAGCGGCTGGACCAGGCCGTTGCCGCCGCCGTTGTGCTGAGGGACGTTGGCCGGCGATCGTTTGTCGTCGCTGGCGGTCCACTCTTGAATGTCTTTCGGGATGGTCAGGTGAGCGACGCCGCGATGGCCGACCGCATGTTTGATCGCCGTGTCCACCATGTTGACGACGTGCGCCGGTCCCATGATCCGCTCGTTGAACACCGCCACGTCCGTGAACAGCTTGTCCAGATCGACGTCTTGCTGGTAGTGCGCGCCGATCAAATCGTGGAAGGTGTGGCCGGTGATGGCCAGCACCGGCTGGTTGTCCAGCTTGGCGTCGTAAAGACCGTTCAGCAAATGAATGCCACCCGGCCCAGACGTCGCCAGGCAAACGCCCAGCCGCCCGGTGTACTTGGCGTAACCGCAGGCCGCGAACGCGGCTGTCTCTTCGTGGCGCACCTGCACGAACCGGATGGCGTCCTGGTGCGTGCGCAGGGCCTCGAAGATTCCGTTGATGCCGTCGCCCGGCAGGCCGAACACCGTATCGACGCCCCAATCAATCAGTCGTTCGATCAAAAGATCGCTGGTGTTTCGGCTCATGGGCAGGTCCTCGCTTCTTGGCTCTGGTTCAAACGCCCGGCTGCGCGTCGGCGCCCAGCCCGGCGCTGGGGTGCCGTTCTTCTTCTTCGTGCAGCTCCTCGACGAACTTGGCGCTGAACGCTTCCAGATCGTCCGGCTTGCGGCTGGTGATCCAGTTATCGTCGACCACCACTTCCTGGTCTTTCACCTTGGCGCCCATCTGGCGAAGATCGCTTTGAATCGTGGTCCACGCCGTCAAGGTGCGGCCCTTGACCAGCCCGGCGGCCATCAGCAATTGCGGCCCGTGGCAGACCGCGGCGATGGGCCGCCCCGTCTTGTCGAAGTCCTTCACGAATGAGACAAAGCGTTCGTCCGCGCGCAGCTGATCGGGTGAGTGTCCGCCCGGGATCAACAGTCCTTCATAGCCGTCCACTTTCACGCTGCCGATGGCCTTGTCGACCTTGACCGACTCTTTGCCCTTGTGACCTTTCAGTTGATCGCCGCGGTGGGTGCCGACCACGTCGACGCGATAGCCAGCTTCGCGCAGACGATCATAGGGAACGCGGAACTCAGAATCCTCGAACTCGCCGGCCAGCAGGCAGGCGACCGCTTTTTCGGGGTGTGATTTTTCCATGACGACGTCTCCTTTGCTTGTTGGTTCCGTCGTCTCGAAGGTGGGCACGCGCTGCCCACCCGCAAGCGCCCCGCCGCGCGGGAAAACCTAGCCCACGGACGCGCACCGGGCGCCGCCGGCGTCTCTGGACGCGATCCCGACGCGGCGAAGGGGAAGGCGAATATCAAAGCAAGGACCGGCCCCTGCGTCGGTCTGAATCTCCATCTCGCCGCCCAGATCGACGACCGTCCGATGCAGGATCCACAGGCCCAGGCCATTGCCGCGCTGGACACTGGCCAGGCGCCGAAAAGAATCGCCCACCGCCGCCGACTCTTTCAGCCCGCCTCCGTCCGAGAACAACACCCGCAACCAGCCGGACGTCAGGGACAGGTCGACGACCGCGGGCGTCGCCGTCGCCCGCCAGCGGGCATTGCGAAACAGGTGCGAAAACATGCGAACCAACCCGTCCCGTTTCCACGGCCCCAACAGTCGGCCCTGCTCGGGCGGCGCGCGATGAACGACGATCGAACAATGCGCCCGCTCCAGCGCTTCCTGTTGCAGCAGGATCGCGTCGCCCATCGCCTCCTCGACGTCCACGTCGACGTCCAGCGCGGCGGCCGCGGCCGGCGGATCGTCGTCGGTCTCGGGCTCATCACCCAGCCGCAATCGCTCGAGGGCCAGGACGTCCTCCGCCAAGGCGGTCGCTTCTCTGGCCAGCATGCCTACCCGGATCAGAATCATCTCCAGCGCGCTGGCGCTTTGCTCCTCGACCTCACGGCAGACGTCCGTCAGGACGCCGATGGTGTGCAGCGGCGCCAGCAGATCCGCGCTGGCTGCCCGCAATAGTTCTTCCGCCCGTCGCTGGTCTCGTCGCGGTCCGTCCTTGCTTGCTGACGAATGCCGGCTGACTTTGAAACCTTCCGCCAACCTCTCCCGATCCCGAACCCAGGTCGTCATCGTGTGCTCCTCCTTTCGAATGTCCCCTGAAATTTTGAAAGCCACGTTTTACGACTGACGACCCGGCGCCGTCAGTACACCAAATCACGTATTTTCGCGAACCGCGCCAGATGGGTGAAAAAGGCGTGGCGAATTCCTGGACCACCACTTCCCTCATGAGGGAGACGCCTTAGACTTCCCACCTGCATGACGGCATTGCGCATTGACCGCTCGAAAGCGATCCGGCGACTGCTGATCGCGCTGGTCACGCTGCTGGGCCTGATCGTGGTTATCCGGGTGGTGCTGGATCCGGTGGCGACGTACGGCACCCGGAAGGGTCTTGAACAGATGCACGGCATGAAGGGCGACTTTCGGCGCGTGCACGTCACGGTGTTATCGCCCGGATACACCATCAATCGCCTGAAGCTGATCCAGGATCCGGGCGGTGAGTGGCGATCGCCGCTCTTTTACGCGGAATCCATTCACGTCGGCCTGGACTGGCGCCACCTGTTGCACGGCCAGTTGCTGGCCGCCGTCCGCATCGTCGAGCCGAAGGTCACGGTGCTGGCCGGCGCAGCGCCGTCCGAAAAAACCAAGACGCCCAAGGCCCCGGATCTTTCGGCGCAGCTGGAAAAGATCACACCGCTCAAGGTCGATCGCCTTGAAGTATTGCGAGGCGAGCTCTTGTTCCGCGACCTCGGCGAGCCGCACCACCCTGAGCTGTGGGTTCACCGACTGGATCTGGCGGCGGAGAATCTTCCCACCCGCGACAAGCTGCTGAACGGCCGCCCCACCACCGTCAATGCCCACGGCACCGTCGGCAAAAGCGGCGACATGACCCTGTTCGTCTCGGCCGATCCGTTCGCCCGCCCGCTGGCCTTCGCCGGCCGCTTCCAGGAGCAGGGTCTTCGGGTGGCCGAGCTGTTCGATTTCATTGAGCCCAAGACCAAGCTGCAGACGCCGGCCGGCACCTTCGATCTCTTCACCGAATTCAAAGTGCGCGACGGGCGCATCACCGGTGGCGTCAAGCCGGTGCTGAAGAACGTTCAAGTTCGCCCGGCCGAATCCGGCATGTGGGATCGGCTGAAGGCATGGTTGGCGGACAAGGCAGTGCACTTCGCATCGGATCGCGTACCCGATCGCAACGCCGTGGCGACCACCGTCCCCATCGAAGGTCGCCTGGTCGATCCGGACATCCAGTTATGGCCGGCGATTCTGGGAGTGGTTCGCAACGCCTTCGTCGAAGGACTGACTGCCGGGTTCACCGAGCTGCCGCCCCCGCAAGCGGGGGAAAAACAAAGCGTGCTGACGCAGGCAAAAGCGGCGGTGACGAAGAGCGACGGCCCACCCAAAGCCCAACCCGCCAAAACGGATGTCACAAAAGCTGACAACGACAACGATAAAAACAGAGACAAGGGTACTCGTTAACAACATGCGCTTGTTCGGGTGCTCGCCGCCGCTTCGTCGTCTCATTGCCCGCGTCGGCCGGATGGCGTTGGCTTTGTTGCTGGGTGCGGCCGCCCTCGCCGGGTCGACGGTGGGCGGCTGCGGCCATACGCACGCCGTCGGTGCGACGGCCGGCGGGACCAGCGACCGCGCCGGCGGGGACCATGCCACGCCACCCCATGACCGCCAGGCTTCCGCCGAGCACCGTCCCGCCGCGGCCGCGCCGGCCGCCGCCAATCATCAGTCACCGCCCAAGGACGAGACCCCGCTGGGCATGTCGCCGGCGGCGCTGCTAAAGCCAGGCGCCGTCGCCGATGTGCAACGACAGCTGGTCCAGGCCGGCGCCTTGCCCGCCGAACACACTGGCGGCGAATTGGATGCGACCACACAGCAAGCCCTGGCGCGGTATCAGCGTGAGCACAATTTGCCGGCGACGGGCGCTTTGGACAATACGACTGTCAAGAAGCTGGGTCTCAACCCTGAGAACATTTTCAAAAGCAGCCATGATTGAGCGCTTTTTCGGAGGTATTTCAGATCGAGGGTTTTCACTGATCTTTTGCGGGAGATCCGGCAGGGGCGTTTCCTTTTGCAAAATCAAGATGGTGAACCGAAAATAAAAAACAAAAAGGGGAGCGGGACATGACACGAATCATGATCGTTGATGACCACGAAATGGTGCGCGATGCGCTGACCGAGCTGATCGATTCGTTTGCCGATCATGAGGTGGTGGCGTCGACCAACAGTCTGCGAAATGCGGGACCTCTGCTGGAGCGGACCCAGCCCGATCTGGTGCTGGCAGATCTGTCGCTGGAGGACGGTCGGGGAACCGAGATGGTCCGCATGATCCGCCAGGCGAAGCAGAAGGCGCTGGTGCTGATCATGACCAGCTTTCGCGACGCCTTCGCCGCCAGCGAGGCGCTGAAAGCGGGCGTGGCCGGATATGTGCTGAAGGCCCAGCCCACCCGCGACTTGAAAACAGCGATCGCCGCGGTGATGGCCGGCCAGCGCTATGTTTCGCCGGACGTGCCCCTGCCGCCTGCCGAGGCCTCGAGCCCGACGACGGCGTCGCCGCCGGCGATGGGCGAGCTGTCGCGCCGCGAGAACGAGATCTTCCGACTGGTCGTCGAAGGCCTCAGCAGCAAGGAGATCGCCCGTCGCCTGTGCATCAGCGTGAAGACGGTCGAGACGCACCGGAGCAACATCTATCGCAAGGTGTCCGTCCGACGCACGTCGGATCTGATCCGCTTTGCCGTGGCGCAAGGGATCTCTGTCGCCCCCAGCCATCCCGGAACTTCGCCCGATCGCGCCGCCTGATCGCTGCCCCTCTTGTAGGCCGGCGCCTCCGTCGTCACGTTCAGGGTACGTCGCCTGTGCGACGAACGAGGTGCCTTCATGACTGAAATCAGGATGCAGACAGAGACGACCGCGCGGAGACGCGCGATCGCGGTGGGTGGGATCGTGGCGGGCCTGATTGGCGGCGCCGTGATCGCCGCATTGATGATGGTGATCGCCGCCGGACGCGGCGACAGCGTCTGGCGGGTGCTGAAGATGGCGTCGTCGCCGTTTTTTCATCAGCGCGCCATGACCGGCGGGTTCGACGCTGCGCCAATCGCCGCCGGGGTGCTGATCCACTTCGCCGTTTCGATCATCTGGGGTGTGCTGTTCGCGGTCGTCGCCTACGGAATCTCGCGGTCGGCGACGGTGGGGGTGGGTGCGCTGTGGGGCGTGGCGGTTTGGCTGGTGATGTTCTTCATCGTCGTGCCGCTGGTCAGCTCGCACCCGATGCGCATGACGAACATGGCCCTGCCGTTGGTGGAACACATCATCTTCGGCCTGGCAGTGGGCGTGGGCTTCCTGCCTTACCAGCACGAGCAGGCAGCGCGCCGCCCGTGGTGGCGTTTCCGCCGCGTTCAGTAAGCCGTTTGGCGACGGCGATCGGGATCCGAAAGTCCTCCTGATCGCCGCCGTTGCTCAACGCCGACCGGACTACGCGCTCGCGCTGCCGGATCGGCCATGGATTCCGGGCGCACCGCCAGCGCCGCTGCCGCCACCTGCGCCGCTGTTGCCGCCCGGGGCGCCCGCGCCGCTGCCGCCGCCAGCGCCCCCGCCCGGAGTTCCGGGCGGAACGGGAACGCCGGGACTCCCCGGCGAACCGGGCGAACCGGGCATGCCCGGCGCCCGGCCGGGCGTTCCAGGAACGGCGGGCGTGCCAGGAACCCCGGGCGTGCCAGGAGCGCCCGGTACACCGCCGCCCGGTCCCGGCGCTTGCGCCACCAATGAATAGCCGCCGAACGACGGCGGGCGACGGCTTTGCGCGCCGCCGGCGGGTTCGACCAGCACGGCGGTGGAACTGTTCACGACGATTTGTGGACCGACGTTCATGATCATCTCGGACCTCCGTTGTCATTTCGGTTTCGTTGCAACGTGCGGCCTCGCTGAAACGACGCCATTGCGGCTTTTCCCGCAATGCGCATTTTTTCATTGAAAGGCCTGATCAGCATGGACGCGCCGGTGCCGTCGTCTCCCGTGGTTTTCTCCGCGGTGATCGTGTGGCTGGCTGGTTTCGCGGCATGCAACCCGGATGACGGGCCAGAAAGGGTCACCGCCGGTCCCGGCTTCGTCGCCGACGGTGTGGACGCCGGGATGGACGCCGACGCCCCGCCGAGCACGGTCTTCACCAGCGACGACGCCGGCGCGGTCGACGACGATGCGAGCGCCGCCACCGACGGTGGCGCGGTCACGGACGCCGCGACAGCCGTTTCCACCGACGCCGCCAATGGCCCGGAAAATCAAGGGCCGGATCTTCCCCACGCCGCGGGTAACGCCGCCGCCGGTCAGGACGTCTTTCGCTTCGAGACCTTCGGCAACGAAGGATTCTGGACCGACGCGGTTCGCTTGCCGTCAGGGTTGCTGGCGCAAAACCTGACTTTGGCCCGACTGTTGGCCTGGGGACTGTCGGTTAACATCGATGCGGTTGCTCCCGACACGCGCGCCAGCTTGACGGCCGCCACCACCAGCGGCGGCGGAGCGCCAGGATCGGCGCTGAACGACCCGGCGACAGCGATTCGCCTGCTGAACGCCAACGCCGTCGTCGGTCTGGTGGTCAAAGACAGCGACGGCGACGGCGCGCTGAATGTCGCCGCCGGTGACAAGCTGGGAATCACCTGCGCGCTTTGCCACGCCATCACTGACGGCTCGACGGTCGCGTCCCCGAACAACCTGGGCGGGGGCGGCATCGGCCGACAGATCGACGGCCCGGTTCCATACAACCTGAACCTGGGCGCGTTGCTGGCGGCGGCCGACAACTCGCGGGCGTTGTTTCCGTTCCTGCAAATCAAGCTGACCGCGATGAGCGGCCGATCGATCGGACGCGCGCCCGACAGCGCCGCGCTGACCGTCGCATCCAGCGAGGCCGACGTGGACGCGTTCCTCGGCAATCCCAACTATTACCCGCCCGGCATGTTCGACGACTTTCCCGACGGCAACGGCGCGCCGCAGTCCATCGCCCCGCTCTTTCGCACCGATCTGTCCGCACCGTACGGCGCGGCGGGCGAGATAGCCGGCCTCGATAACTTCAGCAACTTCATCTACACGGTGGCGCTGGATCCGACGACGCTGGTCTCGTCCGCCGGTGAGAATTTCCTCAAGGCCATGAACGGGGTCACCGCCGGCGCCGAGCTGGCCGTCGACTATCAGCAGATTCTGGCCGACACCGGGGTGGCCGGTTTTCCGTTTGTGCGTGCGTCGGCGCCGGACGACGGAGCGGCCGGCAGCGAAGCCGCGCCCGTCGGTCTGCGCGTCGATGGCCAGCGCCTGCTGGATCTGAATGCCTATACTGATGGCCTGCACCCGCCACCCGCGCCGAGCGGCCTGGAGGGTGACCCGATCGGCGCCGGCCGCGAAGCCTTTCGCGAGCACTGCACCGGCTGCCACAACGTCGATCAAAGCCTGCGGGTCCCGACGCTGACGGTGGCCGAGGCCGCCGTCTTTCCCGCCTATGCGCCCGTCCTGCTGGCCGACCGTCCGCTCGAGCTGCCGTTCCGCCCGCAGGCGCTGGCGCCGATTGAGGACGATCCCAGCACCATCTTCGACGATCAGGTGGTCGTCGACGACGCCAGCCGGCGTGGCGATCTGCGCGGCAGCGCCCTGCCGTTGCTGATGGATCTTTCGCGCAAAGATCGCTTCCTGCGCGACGGCGAGGTGACCAGCCTTGATCGCCTGCTGGATCCCGCGCGCGGTTCGGCGACGCCGCATCCCTTCTTCATCGCCGACGCCGCCGCGCGCGCCGCGTTGGTGACGTTCCTGAAAAGCCTGACCGACCAAAGCCGCTGAAGGCCGGCGCCGCGATTTTCACCGCACTTCCTGAATCGCTTGCAGCAGCTCGGGGATGGTCACGGGTTTGACCAGATAACGTTGAAAACCGGCGGCGCGGCTGCGCTGGATGTCGTCGCGGGCGCCGAAGCCGCTCAACGCGATGCCCGCGATCGGGCGTTTGGCCCGCAACTGCTTCATCAGCTCGAGGCCGGTGCCGTCGGGCAGATCGATGTCGCTCACCACCAGATCGAACGGCTTGTCGGCCTGCGCCAGGGCGGCGGCGACCGTATGGGCCACCGCCACGTGATGGCCGGCGCCTTCCAGGACGGCCGCGGTCAGGCGGGCGGCGTCCAGATGGTCCTCGACGAACAAGATGCGCTTGCCCGGGCCGATCGGCGGCGCGTTGAGCGACGGCGCCGGTCGCGGGCGGCGCCGCGGGCCCGCCGGACGGACCCCACCTTCGCCGCGACTGGCGTGCGCGCCGCGCAGAGCGTTCAGCGTGACCTCGAAGGTGGCGCCCCTACCGGCGCCGCCGCTGCGGGCGCTGATCGTTCCCCCGTGCGCTTGCACGATGTCGCGGGCGATCGCCAGGCCAAGGCCCATGCCCTCGCGGTCATTCCCGTTCGAACCCTGGACAAAGCGCCCGAAGATGCGTTCCCGTTCTTCCGGCCTGATGCCCACCCCGGAGTCGCGCACTTCGATCCGGACCTGGTTTTTCCGGCGGCAAGAGACCACCCTCACCTGTCCGCCCGCCGGCGTGAACTTGATCCCATTGTGCAGGAGATTGGCGAACACCTGCCGCAGGCGATCAGGATCGCCATGAATGTGCACGCGGTCAGCCTGCAGCTCGGCGGACAGCGTGACGCCTTTCTTTTCGGCCTCCGAGCGGACCTGGTTGATCGCCTCGCTGATCGGCTGGTGCAAATCGACGGCCTGCTTCTCCATCGCCAGCTTGCCGTGGCCGAGTCGGGTGACGTCGAGCAGATCGTTTATCAGCCGGACCTCCTGGTGAAGGTTGCGGTGAATGGTCTCGAACAGATCGTCGGTGCCGACGCCGGCCTGAGCGCACACCCGCTCCAGCGTGTCGATGGCGATCATCACCGGCGTCAGCGGTGTGCGCAGCTCGTGGCTCAAGGTGGCCAGAAAGTCGTCCTTGGTCTTCATGGCGGCGCGCGACGCCTCGGCCTTGACGGCGTGATCACGCCGCTCGAGTTCGGCGCGCTGCCTTTCGCGCAGATCGATGATCGCCATGTAGATCCAACCCATCTGAGTCAACGCGCTCGAGACCTGCACGACCGCGCTGCCGCTGGGAAGGGCCAGCGAGACCTCGACGGTGACAATCTTGCGGCTGCGCGAGCAGGCGGCGATGTGTTGCCGAAAGCGCGGCCGGTCCGCGGCCGCCACCAGCATCGCGAACGGCTTGCCGATCAGCTTCGGCGCCGGCTGCTCCAGGAACCGGGCCGCACTGACGTTGACCGCTGCCACCTCGGCGAAGCTGGTCAGCGTGACGTAAGGAATCGGCGCCAGTTCGTAAAGATCGCTCAGGTCCACCCGCGCCTGCCACAGCTCCCGTTCGCGGCTACGCAGCTCTTCGTTCTGGGCCTCCAGCTCTTCGCGGTGGGTGGTCAGTTCGGCGAACAGATGGTTGCGCGCGGCCAGGGACGTCTCTGCGATGGCCAGACGTCGGCGAAGCGCGAGACTGCTCTTCAGCGTGATCTCTGGCGTGGCCTTCGGCGGGCCCACCAGCGCCTTGGTTTCCCGTCGACGTCTGACCGGCCGCTTAGGCACGCGGCGGCTCCTCGAGCGACAGCAAGGCCAGCGGCGAGCGCCGCATTCCGCCGTCGAACTTGCGCGCCCGCAGCACGACCTTCTGGCTTTCACTGCCGTCGATCGCCCGCGGCACATCGAACAAATCCAGCGGCCGATCACCCGGCCGGATCTTGGCGATGCGATCCTTGAGCTCAGCGATGTTCCAATCGGCGTTCACCAACGCGGCCAGCGGCTTGCCGACCACCTCCGGGTGATCTCTGCGCAGCAACTGGGTCAGCAATCGATTGGCTGCCACCACGTGCATCTCGGCGTCAAGCACCATCATCGGCCGTTCGACGCTGTCCAGGATGGCGCCGGCCAGATCCTGCGCCTGCTGGCTGCGCTGCTCGTGCTTGCGGAGGGCGTCGATATCCAGCAGGACCAGCACCGCGCCGTCGATCCGATTGTCGAGGCTCTTGTAGGGACGGATGCGCAACAACAGCCAGTTGCCGTCGCGATCCTGGACCTCGCGCTCTTTGACGATGACGTTGTCCACCGCTTCCTTGATCAACGTCTCCAGATCCGGGCAGTCGATATTCGGCCGGATGTTCCCGATCGGCCGCCCGACGTCGCTGGCGATCAGATTCAAGGCCTTCTCGGCCATTGGTGTGAACCGGCGGATACGCAGGTCGCTGGTCACGAAGACGATGGCGATCTGCACGCCGGCCAGCAGGTTGACGAGATCGCCGTTGGCGCGCGACATCTCTTCATTGCGCGACTGCAGCTCTTCGTTGACGGTGTTGATCTCTTCATTGGTGGACTGCAGCTCTTCCTTGGCGGTGTCCAGCTCCTCGTTGGTCGACTGCAGCTCTTCGTTGGACGACAGGATCTCCTCGTTGGCCGACTGCAGCTCTTCGTTGGTCGCTTCGAGATCTTGAATGATCGACTGCAGGTACTCGCGGCTGGCCGCCAGCTCTTGCCGAAGCTCGAGAACCCGCGTGTCATCCAACTGACGGCCGCGATTTTTCTGTCGCGCCAGCGATCCAGCCGCTCGCGCCGACGGCCGGTGGGCGGGTTCGGCGGCGGCGGACCGCCCGGCCGCGCTGGGTTCGAACAGCACCAGATAGTGGCGCTCGCCGGCCGGCGCCGCCGCCAGCGGGATGACCTCGATGTCGACGGTCTGCCGTTCGCCGTTCAAGCGCAGTTTGATCCCTTCCTTGCGCGCCGCCTGGCCGGTCTTGCGCGCCTGGTTCAGCGCCTCTCGGGCCCCGAAAAGCAGTCCCTCGCGCAGCATCTTGAACAGATTCAAATTGGGCTCGCCGGGCGACAGCTCAAGAAAGGCGGAGGTCTGGCCGCGGGTCTGCACGATGCGCAGGTCGCTGTCGACGATCACCCCCGGCGGCGCGAACCGGGACACCAAGATGCGGGTGGCCTCGCTTTGGAACCCGTTGCCTTCGCGGGCGGGTTGGCTCGGCCGGCGACTGGGCGGCGCCTTCAAGGCCGTCGGGTCCACGGGATGAAACTCCAGGTCGGTTCGCGCCGCCGACGGCTTGCGCAGGAAGATTCGATGCTTTTTCTCGATGGTTTGAAAGTAGTCGCCATAGGATCCGGTCGATTCGGCCCGGCCCAGCATCAAAAAACCGTTCGGCTTCAGCGCATAGTGAAACAGCGACATCAATTTTTTGTGCACTCCCGGATCGAGATAGATAAGGACGTTCCGGCAGACGATCAGATCCAGCTTGGAAAACGGCGGATCGCGGGTGAGATCCTGGTGGGCGAAGACGCAGAGATCTCGCACCGCCTTCGAGATCTGAAAGTTGCCGTCGAGCTTGCTGAAGAAACGCCGCAGACGTTGCGGCGAGACGTCCTCCGAGATGGTCTCCGGGTAAAGGCCGGCCCGGGCCCGTTCAATGGCCCGATCACTGACATCGGTGGCGAAGATCTGGATGGGCACCTGGTTGGCCTGATCGCCCAGGAACTCCAGAAGCACGATGGCCACGGAGTACGCCTCCTCGCCGGTGGCGCAGCCGGGAATCCATATGCGAAACCCACCCTCCTGCGGGCGATCCTCGGTCAGGCGGGGAAACACCTTGCTGGTAAGAGCGACGTAGGACTCCGGCTCGCGGAAGAACCTGGTCACCTGAATCAACAGATCTTGATAAAGGCTTTGCACCTCGGCCGGCTTTTCTTCCAGCAGCTTGATGTAGTGGTTCGCGTCGGCCACCTTCTGCAGCAGCATCCGCCGTTGCAACCGGCGGCGGATGGTCGGTTCTTTGTAGCGGCTGAAGTCGACCGCCGTGGCCCAGCGCAAGAGGGTGAAGATGCGGCGCATCTGTATCTCGGAGAACAGCGACTCGGGCGCCACTTGCGTCCGCTCCCGCTCGGCCAGCAGCGGATGAGCGACCAGGCGCGCCAGCGAGGTGGCGATTTGCTCCGGGGCCTGGACCAGATCGGCGACACCGGCGGCGATCGCCGCCCGCGGCATGACGGGAAACTCGGTGCTCTCCGGCTCCTGCACCAGCGCCGTGCCACCGGCGGCGCGAATCTCGCGCAGGCCGGCCACCCCGTCCGACGACGTCCCCGACAGCAGCACGCCGAAAGCGCGCCCTTCGGCCCAGGTCGCCAGCGAGCGAAAGAAAGCGTCGATGGGATTGTACTGGGTCTTGTCTTGGGGACGGGCGCCCAGCCGCAAGATGCCGTCGACCACCGTCAGCTCGGCGTTCGGGGGCACGACGTACACGTGATTGATAGCGATCTGGGTGCGGTTGGTGGCTTGACTGACCGGCAGGTGCGTCTCCTTGGACAAAAGCTCGGGCAGCGCGCTTTCATAGGTGGGCGACAGGTGCTGGACGAACACCAGGGCCATCCCCGGATTGGGCGGCAGCCCCCGTAAAAGTTGTGTAAACGCCGTCAGGCCTCCGGCCGAGGCGCCGACACCCGCCACCGGGACCGGCGCGCGCCGCTGAACTTTCTTCGGGCGACCGGCCGCCGCTTTGGCGCTCGCCGACGTGGCCGCCGGGCGATTATTTTTGGTTGGTTTCTTCATGGATCTTTCGCCGGGACCGCCTCGACATCGCCGCCTTGCCGTCGGCGAGAAGCTGGCTGACTTGCTCGAGCTGCTCTCCCGAGGAGCGCACCGCGCGCAAAGCATCTTCGATGTGCCGCCTTCCTTCCGCCGACGTTGTCTTCTGACTGGCCAGATAAAGGTGAACATTGAGGGCGCCCAGTGAACTGGCCACCAGGTGCGCCGCTTTTGCCGCCTTGACCATGATCTGCAGCAGCGGCTCATCGTCCGGCGGCTTGCCGTCGCCCGCCCGCGCCCGCCGACCGGCTGGCGATGGGCGAGAACCGGGTTTGCGCTTGGTTCTCATCGAACGTGAAAAACCTATAGGCCGTTTGCAGGGAAGGGGCAACGCGCCTTTGTTCGACATCTGACAATGCCCTCTTTGGCCGTGACCTGATAATCTGTTCAGGCCAGGCACTAGCCTTTCAAAAAACTGGCCTTCAAGATGTTGACCTCCACTTTTCAGCTGGCCGCGGGCGTGGGCCCTTCGCGCGAACGGCAGCTCTGGCGCCGCGGGATCGCGCGCTGGTCGGATTTTCCCGCCTCGCCCACCGTCGCGCTGTCGCCTGCGGCCGACGCGCGCCTGCGCCCTGCCCTGGACATCGCGGCCGCGGCGTTGGATCGCCGTGACTGCCAGCGACTGGCCGCGCTGCTGCCGGCGGGCGAACACTGGCGTCTTTTCGGTGTCTTCGGCGACGACGCCGCCTACCTGGACATCGAGACCGGCGACGATGACTGGGGCCGGGCCGGGATCTCGGCGATCGGGATCTGGGACGCCGACGGGCCACACCTTTTGCTGGGCGGGCGCGATCTCGATCGATTTCCGTCTCTTTCGCGGCGCTGGCCGGTGCTGGTGACGTTCAATGGTCTGTCCTTCGACGTGCCGGTGCTGCAGAAGGCCTTCCCCGATTGGCGGCCGCCCGCCGCGCACATCGATCTGCGCCACGTGCTGGGACGCCTGGGCCACCACGGCGGTCTCAAGGCGATCGAACGCGCCATCGTCGCGTTGAATCTGCGGCGCCCGCCCCATCTGGCCGCCATCGACGGGTGGGCCGCCTGTCACCTTTATCGGCGCGGCCTGCGCGGCGATCGCCCGGCCTTGCGTTTGTTCGCCGAATACAACCTCTACGACGTCGTCAACCTGCGCACGCTGATGGCCTATGCTTACAACGCGCTGGTGTCGCGCGAGGTCGCCGAGGCGCCCGACCTGCGCGACGCCGCGCCGGCGCTGGTGGTTCCCGCGCGCGGCGACGGTCTCTACGACATCTCGAAGATCCTGCTGGCGCTGTGACGCGGGCGCGGCGCGCTTCAGTGGTGATCACCCGCGGCGTTGGTCTGATCAAGGCCAGCAGCGTCGGCGGCGGTGTCGACATCGCGCGCCCCTGCCGGCCAGGGCACGGCGATCACTCGAAACGCCGTGTGCCGCAGCAGCGAGCGGGCGCCCGCGTCTCCGGACAATCCTTCCAGGCGGTGAAAAAGCTCCCACGGAAACAACGCCGGCACGCCCAGCACGTCGGCGTACGCCGAGGCGGCAATGCGCGTGGCCCCCTGCGACGCGGCGACGAGCGCGTTCAGGTGCGCCGACGACAGGTGCGGCTGATCGGCCACCGCCAGCAACAGCCCGTCGCAATCGCGCCGCCGCGCCCACGCCACCGCCGCGCGCACCGACGATGACATGCCCTCTTGCCACTGCCCGTTTTCGACCACGTCGACGTCGGTGTCTTCCAGCAGCTCCGCTACCAGCGCTTGTTCGGCGCCCACCACGACGGAGACGAACGTCGCCGACGACCCGCAGGCAGCGTCCAGCGCCCGCCGCAGCAGCGGCCGGCCCTTATAAGACAGCGCCTGCTTCGGGTGGCCGAGGCGCCGCGAAGCACCCGCCGCCAGCACCGCCACGCCGATGCGCGCCCCGCGCAGGGTCACCGGCGCACCGCCAGTCGCGCCGCCGGACGCTCGGTGGTGGTGGCGGCGGCATGGATGGGCTGCGCTTGATCGCGCAGATGTCCGGCCGCCGAGAGGGCCAGCACCGCCTGCGCCTGCGCGACGATCGACAGCGCGATCTCGTCGGGGGTCTCGGCGCCCAGCTGCAGGCCGACGGGCGCGTGCAGCCGCCGTCGCTGCTCGTCGGTCAGCGCCCCGCCGCCGGGCAGGGCGCCCAGCAGTCGTTCGGTGCGACGGCGCGGGCCCAGCACCCCGACGTAGCTGGCCGGCGACGACAGGGCCAGCTGCAGCGCCTGCCGATCGTGTTCGAGATCGTGCGCCATGATCACCGCCAGCGGACGAGCGCTGGCGGCGATGCGCGCCCGGACAGCTTCCAGATCGCCGGCCACGAGGTGATCGGCCGCGGCAAAGCGCGCCTTGGTCTGAAAGCGCGCCCGCGGATCCCAGACCGTCACCGTCCAGCCCAGCGTCCGCGCCAGCGTCACCACCGGCGCGGCGTCCGGGCCGCTGCCGAAGACGAACAGATGCGGTGGCGGGCGTAACCGCTCGGCCAGCGCTTCCACGCTGCCGTCGGGCAGGCTGGCAATCGCGAACGATTTGCTGTCGCTGGTCAGCGACCAGCGGGCGCGTTCCAGAAGAACGGTCCACGGCGCCACCGACGGGACGGCCGCCGCCAGCCGGCCGACCGGCGGCAGCACCCGCCGGACGCCCACCGGCATGTCGGGGCGGCGCGAACGAAAGACGGTCAGCATTTCCACGGTGGCCTCGTCGGCGATGGCCGCGTCCAGCAGCTCCAGCGGATCGCTGGCTGCTCCCGGCTCCACCCGTTCAAGCAGGATCTCGACCATGCCGCCGCAGCCGGTGCGCGCGTGCGGCGGCCGATCCCCGCTGTCGTTGTCGTCGTCGTCAAACGATTCGAACCTCAGCAGCGCCGGCCCACCATCGCGCGTGTGCCACCACCCGCGGCGAACCAGCTCGCCTTCCAGGCAGCCGCCGCTGACCGAGCCGACCACCACCCGATCCTCGGCGATCAGCATCCGCGCGCCCGGCCGCCGATACGACGAGCCGCGCACGTTGACCACGGTGGCCAGCAAGAAAGGGGCGCCCGCCTCGCGCAACGAACGCCCCGCTCGCACGATGTCTTTGATGTCGCTCATGGCTTCCCGCTCACAGCAGTTTGTCCAATGTGATAGGTAAATCGCGCACCCGCTTGCCGGTGGCGTGATAGACGGCGTTGGCGATGGCCGCGGCGGCGCCGGTGATGCCGATCTCGCCCAGGCCCTTCGCCCCGACGTCGTTGACGTGTCGATCTTCTTCGTCGACGGTGATGACGTCGATGTCCGGCACGTCACGGTTCACCGGCACGTGATAGTCGGCCAGATCGCGGGTCACCACCCGACCGGTGCGGGGATCGCGCCGGGTCTCTTCCAGCAGCGCCATCCCGATGCCCCACACCATCCCGCCGATCAATTGATTGCGCGCCGTCTTGGCGTTCAGAATTTTTCCGCCCGCGAACGCCCCCACGAAACGCGACACCCGCACCTCGCCCAGATCTTCATCGACCCGCACCTCGGCGAACTGCGCGCCGAACGAGTGCAAGGAGAAGTTCTTACGCTCCGGCTTTTCTTTCGACTGGAAGACGGCGGTGATCTCGTCTTTCGCCGCTCGCTTCATGATCGCCGCATAGCTGTCGCGGTGCTGGCCGTCGTCAACGAACGACAGCTGTCCGTCGACGACATCGATTTGCGCCGGCAGGAATCCGTGCAGCGGCGACTGCGGATCGGCGACGGCCAGCGCGACCAACTGGGCGCGGGCGGCGGCGCCGGCGCCTTTGACCGCCGGACCCACGCTGGATGCCGTGCGCGATCCGGCGGACAGCGGCGCCTCGGGGAATTGCGTGTCGCCCAGCTGCACGCGCACCTTCTCGACCGACAAGCCTACGGCGTCGGCGGCGATCTGGGCCATGATGGTGTACGTGCCGGTGCCGATGTCCTGCGAACCGGTCTGCACGATCGCCGTGCCGTCCGCCTGCACGCGCACCATCGCCGACGCCCCACTTTGACCGGCCGGATAGGTCGCGGTGGCCATGCCCCAGCCGATCAGATGATGGCCGTCGCGCATCGCCCGCACCTCGGGCTTGCGCCGAGCCCAGCCAAAACGCGCGGCGCCCTGACGGTAACATTCCCGCAGCGACTTGCTGGAGAACGGCCGGCCGCTGTCCGGATCGACGTCGGCGTAATTGCGCAGCCGCAGCTCCAGCGGATCGAGCCCGACCGCATAGGACAGCTCGTCCATCGCCGCTTCCAAAGCATAGGTGCCGGAGGATTCGCCGGGCGCCCGGGTGAATGTCGGCGTGGGGATGTCCAACCGCACCAGACGGTGGCTGGTCGCGATGCTCGGGCAGGCATAGAGCATGCGCGTCTGCGCGGCGCTGGGCTCGGCGAACTCGTCAAAACGAGACGTCGCCGACACCACGTCGTGGCGGATGGCCAGAAGCTTGCCCTGACGATCAGCCCCGAGGACGATGTGCTGGCGCGTGACCGGACGGTGCCCGACCAGCGAAAACATCTGGTGGCGGGTGACCGCCAGCCGCACCGGCCGACCCACCGCCCGCGCCGCCATCACCGCCAGCGGCACGTGCGACCAGGCCGCGCCCTTGCTGCCAAAGCCGCCGCCGATGAACAGAGAAATCACGCGGACATTTTCGGGACGTAAACCAAAAAGCGCCGCCAACCGCTTGCGCACGCCGAACACGCCCTGGGTCGAATCGTAGACGGTCAGATGATCGTCGCCGCGCCAGACGGCGACGGTGCCGTGCGGCTCCATCGGGTTGTGGTTCTCGGTCGGCGTCGAATACACCTGGTCGACACGCACGACCGCACTGGCCAGCGCGGCGGCGACGTCACCTGTGCGTGAATCGGTCGGCCCGCGCGACAGTTGCTTGGGCGCGTATGGCGGGGAGGACTCGCGCCCGAGATCGATGTTCGGGGCCGTACCGTCATAACGAATCGCCAGCAGCCGGGCGGCGTGCTGGGCGCGCTCCAAGTTGTCGGCGACCACCACCGCCACCGGCTGATCGTTGTACAGAATGCGATCGTCCTGCAAAAGCTGCAGCACGCGATCGCTGCCCGGCGTGGTGCTGTACCCCGGCAGGCGCGGCGCATTGAGGTGCGTCAGCACCTTCCACACGCCGGGCGCGCGCTCGGCGGCCGCTGCATCGATGGCGGTGATGCGCCCGACGGCGATGGTGCTGGAGACGATCACCGCGCAGCCGGCGTTCGCCACCGGAGTCTCGGGCGCGTACTGCGCGCGCCCGGTCACCTTCAACGGCGCGTCCAGGCGATCGATGCCCAAGCCGACAGCATTGTTGGCGGGCGGGCTCACCCGGCGGCTCCCGCGGCGCGGTCCAGCGCGCGCACGATGGTGCGGCGCCCGAGCGGAACCTTGAAGGCGTTGTCAGGCGTGACCCGCGCATCGGCCAGGGCCAGCGCCGCCGCCCGCGTGAACACCGGCAGCGACGCGTGCTGGCCGATCAACGCCTGTTCCACTTCCGGGCAGCGCCACGGCTTCGTCCCCACACCACCCATCGCCACGCGCGCCGCGACGATGTGGCCGTCGGCGTGCAGGTCCAGCGCCGCCGCCGCCGAGGTCAGCGCGAAGGCGTACGACGCGCGATCGCGCACCTTCACGTAGCCGGACCGAACCGCAAACGACGAAGGCGGCAGTAATACGTGCGTGATGAGCTCGCCCGGTTCCAGCACCGTCTCGCGCTCCGGCTGATCGCCGGGCAAAAGGTGCAGGTCATTCATGGCGATGGCGCGCGTGTCCAGCCGCCGGCGCGTATAGACGACGGCGTCCAGGGCCAGCAGCGCGACGCACATGTCCGAAGGGTTGACGGCGATGCACTGAGCGCTGCCGCCCACCACGGCGTGCATGCGCGACCAGCCATCGCGCGCGGCGCAGCCTGATCCCGCCGATCGCTTGTTGCAGGGGCCGACGCCCACGTCGCGAAAGTACGCGCAGCGGGTGCGCTGCATGAGGTTGCCGCCCACCGTGGCCATGTTGCGCAGCTGCGGCGACGCGCCGGCCAGCAGCGCCTCGGACAGGACGGGATAGCGACGCTTGACCAAGGGGTGATCGGCCACGTCGCTGTTGCGGGCGCGGGCGTCGATGCGCAGGCCGTCCTTGGTGTCCGTCACCACATCGCCCGAGCCGAGCGCGTGCACGTCGATCACCACCGGCGGCGACTGGACGTCCAGCTTCATCAGATCGACCAGGCAGGTCCCGCCGCCGATGAACGCCGCTCCCGGCGCGTCGCCGGCGGCCTCGACAGCGCCCTGCAGGGTGGTCGGTCGAACGAACTGGAACGGCCGCATTTTTACGTTTCCTTCCAAGCGCGGTTGATGGCCGCACGGATGTTCGGATAGGCGCCGCAGCGACACAGGTTGCCGCTCATTCCCTCGCGCAGCTCATCGTCGGCCAGCGGTGCGTCCGACATTTTTCGGGCGCGACATTCCCGGCGCAGACCGACCGCGCTGATGATCTGCCCGGAGGTGCAATAGCCGCACTGGAAGCCGTCTTCGGCGATGAAGGCCGCCTGCAGCGGGTGCTGCGATCCGTCCTTTGACAGACCTTCGATGGTGATGATGGGAACGTCCTGCACCATCACTGCCAAGGTCAGACAGGCGTTCACCCGCCGTCCGTCGACCAGCACCGTGCAGGCGCCGCACTGACCCTGGTCGCACCCCTTCTTTGTGCCCGGCAAGCTCAAACGTTCGCGCAGAGCATCCAGCAAGGTCAGGCGGGCATCCGCCCGCACCGTCCGCTTGGTGCCGTTGATGGTCAGCGACATCTCGATCTCGTCGGGTGTAGCGACCGGTTCCAGCGCGGGCGCCGGGGCGTGGGTGGACCCGCAGGCGTCGGCGAAGGCGGCCGCGAAGGCCACCACCAGGCTGCTGACCACGAATTGCCGCCGCGACATCGTGAACGACGCCGACCGCCCGGCGGCCAAATTTTTTCCCGCCGCCCCGAGAGCGTCCACCAGCGCGGTGAATGGCGGTGACGTCATCTCGGGCGCCATCGCTTGCGCTGACTGCACGCCCAGCTGCCCGTCCAGGATAAAGATCCCGCAGTCGATCTCCGGGTGGCCGACCCAGGCACGCAAGGCAGCGACCTCGTCGGGTGACAGCGATCCGGGCGGCGCGATCACCTCGAGCTCGTCGTCGGGGCTGAACAACCACAGGCCGCCCTCGCAAAGCAACAATAGCACGGCGCCCAGTCCCCGCAGTTCGGCACGCGCTCGCGCCCACGTGGCGTCATCGCCGCGCAGATCGTTCAGCCGTCCTGCATCCCAGACCCCCAACACCAGCGGCTGACCGGCGAACAACCGCAGATCCAGCGTTCGCCCACTATCAAGCCGCAGAGTCGGCGGGGCGGCTCTCTCCACCAAAGCATCCGTGGGGCTGGTGTCCATGCGGCATGGTGACGTTGCGTCCGCCGATCACGCAGGCAAGACCCATTTGCTGAAATCAGGGTCATTGCCGCCGCCTCAGTGTTGGCCCCGGGATCTTTCATTGTCCGAAAAGAGTGCTAGGTTTTCTAAGTGGGTGGGGAAGGAGGGTTGCGATGCTGTTTATCGCACTGGGTTCGTTCGCATTGATGGTGCTCTTGATGGTCCTGGACCTTTTGGGAGTCACCCCGGGAGCAGCCGGTTTTTCCAATATCCTGCTGCTGACTGCGTTGTTCTTTTTGGGGCTTCATTGGAGCTTCAAAGGAATATTCGCATTGCATGATCGCCATCGTTTGCATCACATGTAAAAGATGGTGACGGCGCTGGGCCGGGTCCGGGCGTTCGTCAAGCTGGGGAGGCCGCTGTTTCTGGGCGGCGGGTTCGTGATGTACGCCTTGGGCGCGGCGCTGGCGTCATCGGTCGGCGCGCCGATCGACTGGCAGCAATATGCCTGGGGGCAGCTGGCGGTGACGGCGACGCAGCTCATGACCCATTATGCGAATGACTATTTTGATCAGGAGGCGGATCGCGCCAACACCACGCCCACGCGCTGGTCTGGCGGGAGCCGGGTCCTGATCGCGGGCGCGCTGCCGCCTTCGGTAGCCCTGGTGACGGCGCTGCTGCTGGCGGCGATCGCCCTCGGCACGGTGGCGCATTTCGCGCTGGCGATGGTCTCGCCGGTGGTGGCGATGGGGTTGGCGGTGATGATTGGACTGTCGTGGGGATACAGCGCGCCGCCATTGCGCTTGCATTCGCGGGGCCTGGGCGAGCTGACCACGGCGACGGTGGTGACGCTGTTGGTGCCGGGACTGGGATTTGTTTTGCAGACCGACGCACCCCGCTTGCTGTTGCCCCTGGCGGTGGCGCCGCTGTGTATTTTCCAGTTCGCCATGTTGCTGGCCATCGAGTTTCCCGATGCCGCCGGCGATCGGGTGACCGGCAAACGAACGTTGGTGGTCCGCTGGGGTGCCGGTCGCGCCGCCCGCGTTTATGTCGCGGTCATCGCGACGGCGTACTTGATCTTGCCCGCTCTGGTCGCTGCTGGACTTCCCCTGCGGATGGCGGTCGCCGCGCTGGCGCCGTTTCCCATCGCGGCCTGGCAGATCGTCCGCATCACCACCGGCGCCTGGCGCAACCCCCAGCGCTGGGAGAGCGTGGCCTTCTGGTCGGTGGCGCTGTTGATCCTGACCGGCACCGCCGAGCTTCTGGCGGCGGCCAGCCTCTAAAGACCGGCCGCGATCCCCAGCAGCCGGCGCATCAGCCGCGGCCGCGCGCGCATCAGGTGCAGTGTGCATCGGGCCAGCCACGGACGGCGCACGGCGGCGAGCAACGCGGCGGTCAGTAACGTCGGCGCACGCAGCTTGCGACGGCGTTCTTGATCGAACCGGCGCAGCCAGATGTCGCCGCCGGCCAACGCACGGGGAATGTGAATGGCCAACCGTTCGGCGGTGACCAGCGCGTGCGCCAGCCCGCCCGCCGTCAATGGATCGGTGGCGCTGGCCGCGTCTCCCAATAACACCGCGCCCGGCGCCCAGCCCGCGCGCGCTTGACCCGCCACCGGCGCCCGCCCCGCCACGTCGGTCAGCGCCTGCGCGCCGTCCAGCAGTTCGCGCAGCCGCGCCGAGCCGGCGATCCAGCGCGCCAGCGCCGCGCGGGCCCGACCGCCCAGCGCCGCCCGATCCGACAGCGCCGCCACCAGCAACTCGCCGTCGGGCAGGGCCGCCGCGTACAGTTCGTGCCCGTCGCCAAGGACGATCTCCAGCCGCTCGGGTGCGGGCCGTCCAGCCGCCAACCGGTAGTGCGCCCGCACTCCCACCCGCGTTGACCGACGCGCCGCCGCGTCCAGCCCCAGTGATCGCCGCACCGCCGAGCCCAATCCGTCGGCCCCCACCACCAGACCACCGCGCACGCCCTGCCCGCCCACCCGCAGTCCGACCGCCCGTCCGTTTTCCATCACGGCGCCTTCCACCGCCGCATCCTCGAACACGCGCACGCCCCGGGTGGCCCGAGCGGCCGCCACCAGCACGTCATCCAGGCGCAGGCGGCGCTGGGCCAGCATCGTCGCCGGCGCTCCCGCCTGGCTGGGAAACGTGCTCTCCACGCAAAGACCAAAGCCATGGTAACGAACGCCGTCCAGACGCCGGCCGCCGATCGCCGGCAACAACCCCAGCCGTTCCAGCACCGCCACGCCCGACGGCATCACGCCTTCGCCGCAGGGCTTTTCCCGCGGAAAATGGCGCGCGTCGAATAGGTCAACCAGGAGGCCGGCTCGTCCCAGCATGATCGCCAGCGACGCGCCCGCCGGGCCGGCGCCGGCGATCAGGACGTCGGCCATTGCGTCGCTCCCGCGCGCAGGCGACCGAGGCGCGGAAAAAAACGGGGCTTGTCGCCCATGGCCCTACGATAGCCAGCGTCGGCGATCAGCACGGATTCCTCGATGGCAAGGCGCCGCCGCAACACCAGGCCGTGCAGGACGCCGCCGAGCAGCGCCGTCACCCAGGCGCCGTGGATCAGCGGCAGCGCCAGAAGCTCGACGAAGACGGCGACATAGTTCGGGTGGCGAACAAAGCGGTACGGCCCGTCCGTCACCACGCCCAGCGACAACGACCGCATCACCTGCACGTTCCAGTGCGGTCCCAGCGTGGCGATCACCCACCAGCGCAGGCCATTGGCCAGGGCAAAGACGATCAGCGCGGGTACACCGACGGCGGGGATGAACCGACGGTGAAAGGCCAGCACCTCGATCGCGGCGGCCAGCAGGACGCCGGCGTGCAGCGCCACCATTGAACGAAACCCTGGCTCAGGTGCCAGCGACACGTTTCGTGAGGCCAGCGCGCGCTGATGCCGGCGCGAGATCCGCATCTCGATCAGGCGACCGACCGCCACCGCCGCCAGCAGCGACAGATAAAGGCGCACGGATGTCGTCACGTCTCCGCTCCCGACAGCAACAGGAGATCGACGCTGAGTCCCGGGCCGAACGCGGCCAAAAGACCG
Source organism: Polyangia bacterium (assembly GCA_036268875.1). GTDB lineage: Bacteria > Myxococcota_A > Polyangia > Fen-1088 > Fen-1088 > DATKEU01. Next base: position 97,994 of record DATATI010000007.1, read on the forward strand.
TGCCCTTCGGGCGGCGCGGCGCGCGCGGCCAGCCAGCGATCCAGCACGAAGAACACCGAAGCGCTGGACTGATTGCCAAAGTCGCGCAGCACCTCCCAGGAGATCTGGGTGTCTTCCCGCAGAAGGGCCAGTTCTTCCTCCACCACGCCCAAGATCCGGCGGCCCCCCGGATGCAGAAGGAAGAACGAGAGCTGTTCGCGCGTCAGCCCGCGGCGCCCCGCCAGCGTCCGCACCAGGGCCGCGATTTCCGTCTTGATCAGCACGGGCACGTCCTTTGACAGCACGGAGTGAAAACCATCGTCGCGCAGGTCAAAACCGAGCACACCCGTGCTGCGGGGAAAAATGTGCGCCAGCGTTTCCAGCACGCGCAGCCCGCGCTCGCCGCCCGGGGTGGTCGTCGGCGCCGCGCCACCCGCCAGCACCGCCGCCGCCGCGCCGTCGCCGAACAGGGCCGTCGACACCAGGTTGGCCGGCGTGAAGTCGGCGTTTTGAAAGCTGAGGCTAGGCAACTCGACCGAAACCACCAGCGCGCGAGCCGAGGGAAAGCCGCGCAAAAAATCGTGCGCCCGGGCCAGCGACGCCGCCCCGCCCGCGCAGCCCAATTCCGTGATGGGCAGCCGCCTAACGTCGCGCCGAAAGCCGAGTTCATCGATCAAGAAGGCGTCCAGCGACGGGATCATGATTCCGGTACACGAGACGGTGACGAACAGGTCGATCTCGTCTGCACCAACGCCGGCCGCCGCCAAGGCGCGCGCCGCCACGTCGCGGCCCAAGGTCAGCGCGTGAGTGCGGTATTGCTCGCTGATTTCGCCCAGAGTTCGCCGCCGCCCAAAGTCGGCCAGCGGGTAGACACTGTACCGCCGGTCGATAGCGGCGTGATCGAACAAAGCCAGCGCCGCCTGCAGCCGCCTTTCATCGAGCGGTAGCAATGCGCGCAGGCGGGTTTTGACCTCTGCTTGCGTCGCACAATGAGACGGCACCGCCGTCGCCGTGGCGACGATGCGCGGGTCGGCTGTGGTCACGAGATCACGCCTTCCCTCGCCCGGAGCATGCGCACAGTCTGCGCCGGGAGCAAGGGGACGCGACGTGGGTCAGTCCGTCCGACCTAAAACGATTGGGTCCAAAGCGCCAGCCGCACCGTGGGAGCGGGATCAGTCGGGAGGTTCGTTCCGACCGCGCGATCGGCACGGCTTTCCTCGGTGGCGACCTGGATGACGCCCACCGTGACGCCCAGTAGCACGCCGCCCGCCCCCCAGTAGAGCACCCGTCCGGCGTGGTGCTGATTGTCAGCCAGGTAATAGATCGATCCGCCTACCAAAACGCCGGCCAATCCGCCCATCAACGCATTGATGGCGACCGTCGACATATAGCTGCGGTGATTCTCGTGCTCCACGTAGGTGGTGTTGGAACGCGGCGCCTCGACCGCCACCGGCGCGGGCGCGACCACCGGCGCCGCCACGGGAGCGGGCGCGGGCGTCGGCGAGGAAGGCGGAGACTGCACGACCACGTCCGCCAGTTGCAGCGGCTGCACCAGATGAACGGCCGCTTTGGTGCGAGCCGGAATCTCGGTCTTGGCCATCGCCGCCGCTGGAACCATCGCCGCCAACAACACACCCAATGAGATCAGTCTTTGTCGCATCATGAGAGCCTCCCTTTGGTTCCGCTCCCTTTGCAGTCGATGTGCCACCCGTCCGGCGAGCCGTCCTGGCGATTACGGGGAAAATTCCGCGTTGCGACGGTTTCGGCAGGGTAACCACCGTTACCGGCGCGCGCGCCGCGCGTCCAAAAGAGAATTTTCGTCCCGCTCATCGTTTTGGCGACATGACCCGGGTGAAAATAAAAGGCTCGGTCCTTGCGCCGACCATTGCTGGAAACTCTCAGCGGCGAGGCACGTTCACGGCCGGCTCCATGAAACAGTTTCGCAACGATACGGTTCCTGTTTGCCGGCAAACAATCGTAAAATTCGCCACTTCCTGGCCGGCGGCGTCGCGATCGCCCTTCGCTGAGGGGCTCACCCCGCGCCGGCCGCGGCGGTCGGGTAAGTTTCGCTCGGACGTGGCAATGGCGGCTCGATGGATTGGCACCAGGAAATGGGGAAACGGCGTCGGCGTCGGGATCTCCGCGCTGGCGGTCGTCCTGGCCACCGCGACCAATCTCGGGTGCTCGAAGGCTCAGTTCCCTGCCAACGGGCCCGACTCCAGAATCGACGTTCTTGGCACGCCGGACGGCGCGAGACCGCCGGACGATTCCGGATCGACTGATCAGGGGCCATTCGACGACACCGCCGATGAGGGCACGGACGCGCCCGCAACCGACGACCTGGCTGATGCTGGGGGTGATGAGCCGGCTGATGAACCGTCGCCGATCGACGCCGACGATGCAGAAAACGGCGACGGAATCGGCAGCGACGGCAGTTCGCCGAAGGCATGCGCGACAGTGACGGACTGCCCGGGCACCGACAGCGTCTGCCGCACCCGCTCCTGCTCGGCCGGATTTTGCGTCGTCAGCTATCAGCCCGCGGGCGCCAAGATCACCGACCAATCACCAGGCGATTGCCACGGCAGCGTGTGCGACGGCGCCGGCAACATCGTGACGGTGGTCGATGACAACGACTTCGGGGTCAGCCCACAGCAGTGCGTGCGCAAGGCTTGCAGCGCCGGCGCGCCCGTCACCGTCACGCAGGCGGTGGGAACGCCGTGCAATGACAACGGCGGCACCGACTGCGGCGCCAACGGGGCCTGCATCATCGATCAACATTTCTTTGTCGTCCGCGTCGGCGACGGCGTGACCGCTCTGAGCAACAGAGCGACGGCGGTTTTTCTGGAAGAACAACGGCTAGACGGAACCGTGGTGCGAACCGTCGCTCTGCCCACCGACGCCAATGGCGGCAACCGCCGCCTGACGGACTCTGGCTCGGCCACCTCCGACGGCGCCTTGGCTCTCTCCGCCGACAGTCATTTTGTCACCTTGGCTGGTTACGACGCGGCGTTGGGATTGTCAAATGTCACCAACAGTGACGCCACGACAGTCAACCGGGTGATCGGTCGTGTTGATGCCGCCGGCAACGTCGACACCACCACCACTGTGAACAATGTTTTCTCCGGTAACAATATTCGCGGGGCAGTAACGACGGACGGCACGCGGTTCTGGGTCGCGGGCGCCAACCTCGGCCAGGACGGCGGCGTGCAAACACTGCTGCTGGGCGAGTCGACCGCCGCGTCGATCACCACCAACCTGCCGAACGCGCGCGCGCTGCAGATCATCGGTGGCAACCTTTACGGTTCGTCGGGCAGCGCCGGCTTTACCACCGTCTTCCAGGTGGGCAACGGGCTGCCGACGACCGGAGCACCGGTGGTTTCGTTCGCCGGGATGCCCCCGTCTGGCGCCAATCCGTACGGATTTGTCCTGCTGGATCTCGACAGCACTGTGGCTGGCCTGGACACGTTGTACGTCGGCGACGATCGCGCGCCCACCATGGACGGCGGCCTGCAGAAGTGGCGCTTCGACGGCACGACCTGGAAGAAGGTGGCGACCTTGAGCAGCACCGGTATCCGCGGCCTGGCCGGCGTGGTCAGCGGCGCCAACGTCTGGCTGCTGGCGGCCACCGCCGACGGGCTGGGCTCGAACCGCTTGATCGTCTACGTCGACTCAGGATCGGGACCTCCGACGATCATTCCCGCCGCGCAGGTGGACGGGGTAAAGAAGGTCTATCGCGGTTTGTCGCTGGCACCGCAGTGAACCCCCGAAGGCGGGCGACGTCTTCATTGCGCAACAGGATTGCGACAGACAGGTTACAAATCGTTTTCGGCGCCCAAAGTCGCCGTTGCTTCTCTTGGTCGTCGCAATGACCGCCCGAAGAGCATGCTAAGGTCCCGCCGCAATGATTGGCCATACCGACAGGGAGTTCGAGCAGGAACTGCGGCTGCTTCGCGATCGGCTGTCGACCATGGCCGAGCGGGCGTCGGCCCAGATCGCGCTGGCGATGAAGGCGCTCAGCGATCAGAACGACGATCTGGCGCAGCAGGTGATCCGCTCTGACGCGGCCATCGACGCCGACGAGAACGACATCGATCGCCTGGCGATGCACATTCTGGCCACCCGTCACCCGGTCGCTTCCGACCTGCGCTTCACCACCATGGCGTTGAAGTTCGTCGTCGACGTTGAACGGATCGGCGACCTGGCGGCGGGCATCGCCAAGCGGGCCCTGGAGCTGAACCGGCTGCCAACGCTGGAGGCGCGCGGCGATCTCAGCCAGCTGGCCACGATGGTGCAGAAGAATCTGCACGTCGCCATCGACGCCTTCGTGCGCGGCGACGCCGAACAAGCATCGGTGGTGATCAAGGCCGACAGCGAGATCGATCGATTGAACGCCAGCCTGTTCGCCGAGTTGATGGCGCACGTCGCCGCCAATCCGGCCACCGTGACCCGGGTGCTGCCGCTGAGCTCGGTCTGCCGATATCTGGAGCGCATTGGCGACCACGTGAAGAATCTGGCCGAGGAGGTCATTTTCATGGTGGAAGCGACCGACGTGCGTCATCGCTCCGTCACGTGAACGAGCCAAAATTGTTGCCGTTCGGTAACAATTCAGACGGAGTTCTTGCGCGCATTTTGAGTCGGATCGCCTAAGGTAGGCCGCAACCGGACAGGTGGACATCTCTTCAGCGCCGAAGAGAAGGCTACCGGCAACGAAGCCCCCCAATGAACGACCCCCAATTAAGGAGAATTCTGGCGATGATGAACACCAAGAAACTAACGGGCGCTCTGGCTTTCCTCACTCTCACCAGCGCGTCGGCGGCGTTTGCCGCTGGAACCACTCTCAACGGCAGCGGCTCGACCCTGTCGAAGCCCTATCAGGAAACGGCGATCGAGGAGTTCAAGAAGGGCAACAAGGGCGTCACCTTGAACTACGGCGGGGGCGGCAGTGGCAAGGGCCGACAGGATCTCTCGGACATGGTGGTGGACTTCGCCGGCTCAGACTCGCCTTACAAAGAAGCGGACCTGGCCAAGGTCAAGGGCGGCGAGGTGCTTTACTTCCCGATTCTCCTCGGCCCCATCACCATCAGCTACAACGTCGAAAGCATCGGCAAGTTGATGTTGTCCGCCGCGACCATCGCCAAGATTTTCCAGCGGGACATCAAGAAGTGGAACGACAAGGCCATCGCTGCGGACAACCCGGGCGTCAAGCTGCCTGACCTGGACATCGTGGTTGCTCATCGCGCGGACGGCTCCGGCACCACGCAGAACTTCACCGAATACCTGAATAACGCGGCCAAGGGCATCTGGCGCCTGAAGAGCGGATCAACCGTGGAATGGCCCGCCGACACGCAGGCGGGCCAGGGCAACGGCGGCGTCGCGCAGATCGTGAAGTCGACCAAAGGGGCAATCGGTTATGTCGATCTGTCGGACGCCAAGGCCTCAGGGCTGAAGTACGTGGCGGTGAAGAACCAGGCCGGCAAGTTCGTCGAGCCGACCACCTCCGCTGCCTCGGCGGCGGGCGACGGCATCGACGTCAAGGGCAACCTGCTGTTCAGCGCGCTGAACGCCAAGGGCGACAAGTCGTATCCGATCACCTGCCAGACCTGGGTGATCGTCTACGCCAAGCAGAGTGACCACGCCAAGGGCGAGGCGCTGAAGTCGTACCTGAAGTTCCTGGTCAAGGACGGCCAGAAGCTGCTGCCCGAGATCGACTACGCGCCGTTGCCGGCCAGCCTGCAAGAGCGGGCCGTCAAGCAGATCGAGAAGATCAAGGTCCCGTAACCATGATGGACCTGCGGGGAAATCGAGCCTACGCCGAGCGCGCCTTCCGCGGACTGGCGGGCGGCGCGGCCGGGCTGGTGCTGCTGATCTTGGGGCTCATCGCCGTCACGATCACGAAGCGCTCGCTGCCGGTGTTCCGGCACATGGGCGTCGATTTCTTCACCACCAGCCGCTGGTCGCCGGCCGATCTTTTGTTTGGTGCCCTGCCCTTCGTCTGGGGCACCGCCTTCACCGCGCTCATCGCCCTGCTCATCGCGGTGCCGATCAGCCTGGGCATGTCGCTGTTCATGACCCAGGTGGCGCCGCCGTCGGTGCGGCGCCCGATGGTGTACATGATGGACCTGCTGGCCGGCGTGCCGTCGGTGGTCTTCGGTCTGTGGGGCGTGCTGGTGTTGTCGCAGTACTTCGACCTCGGGCGATCGTTTCTCACCGCCGGGATCATCCTGGCCATCATGATCATCCCGATCATCACCTCGCTGTCCCGCGAGGTGATCGAGACGACGCCCCCCGGTGACAAGGAAGGCGCTCTGGCGCTGGGAGCCACGCGCTGGGAGATGATCAACGCCGCCGTCATTCCGCACAGCGCCGGTGGCCTGGTAGGCGCGGTGATGCTGGGCCTCGGCCGGGCCATGGGCGAGACCATCGCTGCGGCGCTGGTGATCGGGTCGGCGCTGGGGCAGATCACCGTCAATCCGTTCGCGCCTGGTAACTCCATGCCGGCGGTCATTGCCAACGAATGGGGAGAAGCGGACACGCTGCACAAATCGGCGCTGATCGCCCTGGCCGTCACCCTGTTCGTTATCACTATCATCGTGAACTTGATCGCCACTGGCATCGTTCAGCGGTCGATGAAGAGATCGAGGGGAACGTGATCGAACTGACCGAGGTCGCCGCATCGACCACCCCGCCGCCGGATCTCAGCGCCAAGCGAAGCTGGCGTTCGTTCAAGAGCGGCGCCATGACCGTGCTGATGATCGCGTCGGTGCTGGCCGTGGCGCTGCCGCTGGTGGCGGTGGTGTATGCCGTCTTCGGCCGCGGGTTCGCCGTCGCCTTCCGCGATTTTCCGGACTTCTTCATCAAAGAGATCCCCATGGTGGCGCGCCGAGCAGGCCCGGGCATGGGCCCGGCCATCCTGGGTACCCTTCTGACCTCGGGCGCGGCCACGCTGATCGCCGTTCCGCTGGGCGTGCTGGGCGCCGTCTACCTCCACGAATATGGCGTGAAAAGCCGCTTTTCCCGCCTGGTGCGCTTCATGGCCACCGTGATGACCGGCGTGCCGTCGATCGTGATGGGTCTGTTCATCTACGTCCTCTGGACGCTGCACTTCGGGTATTCCGCCTTCGGCGGCGCGCTGGCGCTGGCGTGTTTGATGTTGCCGGTGGTCATCGGGGCGACCGAGCAAATGCTGATGCTGGTCCCCCACCATCTGCGCGAGGCCTCTTATGCGCTGGGTACGTCGAAGAGCCGCACCATCTTGACAGTGGTGTTGCCGGCAGCGCTGCCAGGGATCGTGTCGGGCTCGCTGCTGGCGGTGGCGCGCGCCGCCGGCGAGACAGCGCCGCTGCTGTTCGCGGTGGGCGCCGCCAGCGAATACAACCCGCACCTGTTCACCGAGGCGAACACCGCCCTGTCCATCCAGATTTTCGGCAACGCCACCTCATCCTTCGTCGCCGCGCAGGATCGCGCCTGGGGCGCGGCGCTGACGCTGGTCTTGCTGACGTTTGTCATCACGCTGGTTGCGCGCGTCTTCACCGCGCGCATCGCCCGGAGGAGGTAGGTTCGATGCTGACCGAGGATCGCACGGAGACCCACAGTCGCTCGCCACGCGCGCCGGCCGGCGTGCCACCGATTGAAGTCCCACCGGCCAAGGCCAGCAGCGGCCGCGTGGACCAGTCGATCGTCTTCGAGCTGGCCGACCTGGAGGTCTACTACGGCGCTTTCCGCGCGGTCCGCGGCGTGACCATGAAGATCTTCAAGAACGAGATCACCGCCTTTATCGGGCCTTCGGGGTGCGGGAAGACCACCGTGCTGCGCAGCTTTAACCGCATGCACGACGTGACGCCGGGGGCGCGCGTGGCCGGAGGCCTGCACTATCGCGGCGCCGCGCTTTACGGTCCCAACGTGTCGGCGGCCGAGGTGCGCCGGCGCATCGGCATGGTCTTTCAGAAGCCCAATCCCTTTCCCAAGAGCATCTATGACAACGTCGCCTTCGGCCCGCGCTCCAAAGGCGTGCGCTCGAAAGCCGACCTGGACGTCATCGTCGAAAAGTCGCTGCGCAGCGCGGCCCTGTGGGAAGAGGTCAAGGATCGCCTGAAGGCGTCGGCGCAAGGGATGTCCGGTGGCCAGCAGCAGCGCCTTTGCATCGCCCGCACCATCGCCGTCGGTCCGGAGGTGGTGTTGATGGACGAACCGTGCAGCGCGCTGGATCCCATCGCCACTGCCCGCATCGAGGACCTGATGCGCGAGCTCAAGAGCCAGTTCACCATCGTCATCGTCACGCACAACATGCAGCAGGCGGCGCGGGTCAGCGATCGCACCGCCTTCTTCACCACCGAGATCGATCCCAAGTCCGACCGCCGCACCGGCACGCTGGTCGAATACGACGAGACATCGAAGATCTTCTCCAACCCCAGCGACGAACGGACCGAGAACTACATCACCGGCCGCTTCGGCTGATCATTTAGGGCGCGATCGTCAGTTCGTTGATCGACCACCACGATCCGCTGCTGCCGGTCTGATCGATGCGGACATAGCGCGCGTTGTGCGGCGGCAGGGCGATCGTGGTGTCGCTGACGCCCACGCCTTTGGCGATCGGAATGTACACGTTGTCATCGGCCGACACCGACACCACGAAGGCGTTGGGAAAGTCGGTCCCCGGCGACGTCATCTCGAGATGGCCGACGCAACCCGACGAGCCGAGGTCCACCTTGAAGAACTGCCCGGCTGCCTGGGGTACGCCGCTGCTCCAGCGCGTGGCTGCCAGGCCGTCGATGGCGTTGGTGATGACGTCGGTGGCCATGGTGCTGGTGCTGGATGCGGTCAGGGTCCAGTTGGTGCGCGTGAACGGCGGCGTTCCGGCGGCGGTGAGATCCGCCGTGCACTGCAGGTTGTCCGTGGGCAGATCAGTGGTGAGGCCACCATTGCCATCGGAGATGTGGCAGGTGGCGGTCAATTCGTGGATCGACCACCAGCTGCCGCTGGTGCCCGTCATCTGGATGATGAGGCCGCGCAGCGCGGTGGGCGGAAAGTCGATGGTGGTGACGCTGTTCGGAGGCGCGACGTCGCCGGGCGAATCGCTGGCGATGACGTTGGAGAAATCGAAGTTGTCCGACGAGGCCATCACCTGATACCCCCGTGGGTAGTCGCCGGGGCTGCCTCCGGTGTCCAGACGCAGTTCGCTCAATTGAACGAATCCGCCAAAATCGATCTGATAGTTCAAGCCGGGGGCTTGCGGCACGCCCGTTGACCAGCGGGTGGTGGCGACGCCGTCGACGGCGTTGCCCGGCGGATCCAGCGGCGCCGAGTTGCTGGCGCTGACCGTCCAGTTGAATGGGATGCAGGTGCCGACGGCGGCGCCGATGGGAAAGCCGGCGTCGTCGGTGCTGACCTGATCGACCGCGCCACCGTCGCTCGCGCCAGCGTCGGCTTGATCATCGGCGGCGTCGTTGTCCGCGTCGCCAGCCGGAGCGTCATTCGTCGATGCGTCGGTGGTCGCTCCGCCGGTGCCGTTGTCCGTCCCGCCGGTGCCCGTGCTGCCGCCGGTGCCGAACACCGGTAGGCCGCCGCTGCCACCCGAGCCATTGTCAGAACCGCCGGTGCCGCTGCTGCCGTTGTCGCCACCGCTGCCGCTGCTGCCGCCGGTGCCCATGGTGTAATTCGGTTGCGAATGCGTGCACGCGCCGACAGCCAACAAACAAGCCACCACAACGGCCATCCCATTTTTCCTCATCGTCACACGCGCCATTTTCCCGCCCCCGATATGTTCAATAGAAGTTTATTTGCAATCCGGCGTTCAAATCGCAAACGACCGAGAATGCGGAGTACCCGAACAATGCGTTTGTTTCAACCATGAAAGACAGAGTCTGGGTTAGCGCGTAGGACAGCCCCGCGCCGCCACCTGCGACAAAGAGCCCGCCTTTGATGGTGTCGCGGGCGGTGCCGCCGCCAGTTGGTTCAGGCGCGCTGAAGAGAAAGCGAAACGTCCCGTACCCGGCCACCGGACCGCCGTAAAAACGCAGCGCGCGCGGCTGGGAGAAAAACAGCAGACGCAACAAAGCCGCGTTGGCGCTGGTCGCCGCTCCCTTGGCGTCCGAGCCCGAGTGCGGGATCCATTGATTGCGCCCCTGCAACGCCACCGCCATGGTCGGACTGATGTGCAGCCCCACTTCGGGCGACGCCTGCCCCAAGCCCGCCCACCCGGCCCCCGAACCAAACAACGGCTGAAGGTCCTTGCGGCTCTCCAGCCCGTCGCCATGGGCGTAACCGAATCCACTGCCAATGCCGAGGCCGATCCACCATTTGCGCGCCAGCGGCGACCCGTTCTTGCTGGCGGCGCGATGAACCACTGCCCCGGGCGCGACATCCAGCGGATTTTCCTCCGGTTCGGTGGCGACCGCGGAGGATGCGGTGGGCGGGAGCTCGACGGCGGGCGCGGCGGCGGCGGTTGGGTCACGCACCAGCATCAAATTGGGGCTGCCACGGCCGCCGTTGGCGACGATGGCTTTGCCGTTCTGATCACGGCCCTCGACGTAGAACTGCAATGACTTGCCGCCGGTGACTTCCTTGGCGATCTGGCCGATGTACCAGCCGTTCTTTTGACCGGTCTTCTTCATCTCTATGCCGGTGAAGCTTCCTTCACCCGGCAGGCGATAGAACAGCATCACCGTGCTGACCTTCAGACCGGCGGCCACCGAACAACGAACGGTGGCCACCTGGTCGCGCACCACCTCGTCGGCGTTCGGGCAATCCAGGGCCAGACCACTGCCCGACACGGGCGGCGCTTCTTCCTCGTCCGCGGTTTTTTCCGGTGGTGGTGGCGGCGCAGCATTGGCCGGGCGCGGGGGTGGGGCGGCGGCTGGCGGCGCTTCATTGTTGTTCGCGGTCGCGCCGACGCCGGTGTCATGTAGGCGCGCCGTCGTGGTCTGCGCTTCGAGAAACGCGCCGGCGATCTCGGTGGTCTCCATGGCGGCGGAGACGCGGATGGTCGGATCGATGCGCAGCGCGCGGGCAAAGAATTGAACCGCCACCTCTCGATCGTCCAGACCCACCAGATACACCGCCCCGAGGTGCAGGTACGTCCGCGCCATGATCGGGTGGTTCTCCAGGCCCGCGCGCTTGCCTTCGGCGATGGCGTCCCAAAGATGGCTCTTGGCGCTGCGCCAGTCTTTCTTGTCGTAATCGTCCAGCGCGCGCCGGTTTATCTGGATCAACTTCGCCACCGCGGGCGGATCGCGGGCCCAAACCGGCGCTGGTGCAAACACCAGCGCACCAATACCGACGACAGACAGAAAAAGAACAACAGCCGGCAAAATTCGATGCTGAGTCATCGTCGCCATCCTTCGTGCGAAACTGATCGGGGAGCGAGTCCAGCCGATATGGCGATCAAGATGCCAGTTTCAACGTGGCCACGCAGTCAACTGACAATGTTGACTGTCGCCGTCCCGCCGAACGGCCAATTTGCGCGACAATAACCAGCGTTCTTTCGAAGCTGGCGCGCGTCTTTCAGGACGACGGCGCTTCGGGACCAAGAGCGGCGGCGCGGTGACAGCACAGGCCCACCGTCTCGAGCAGGAGCGCCGCCTTCACCGGTTTGCACAGACACGCCTTGACCCCGCCACGGGCGCCTGACGGACCGAGCGGCGCGCTGAACGCGGACAGCACGACGATCGGCACCTGGTTCAGATCAACGTCGCCGTCCTCGAGCAGCTCCAGCAACTCGAAGCCGCTCATCACCGGCATCATCATGTCCAGCAGCAACAGGGCCGGCTTTTGCGGGCCGCGCACCACATCCAGCGCCACGGCGCCGTTCTCGGCCACCTTGACCTCGTAGCCGGCATCGCTGAGCAGCTCGCTGACCGCCTCGCGGATTGAACGGTCATCGTCCACCACCAACACCGGCCCTGACGGCGCCGCCACGCTCAGCATGGTCTATTTTGGGGTCCAAGGCCTGGTCAACGCAAGCAGTCGCCCGCCGGCAAGGTAGGGTTGTGTCGGCGCGGCTTAGCGTTAAAATTCATCGTCATGGACGGCCGCAAACGCATCGTGCTCGGCTCGCTGCTTTTGGCGGCGGCGGTTGGCCTGGGTTTTGTGGTCGGCCGCGTGACCGGTCACGGCGGCGCGTCCCGGTCGGTGGCGGCGACGTCCGAGAACGACGACCCGTCGTCGCGGCGTTTTTCCGGCGCGCTCACCGACACCACCCCCAGCGCGGCGCGGGCCGTCGAACCGTCCCCCGTCGCGCCCGGCGACGAATCGCCGGTCACGATCGTGGCCGTACCGCCACTGCCGGTAGCGACGCCCAAGCCGGCACCCGCTGCGCCGGCCGCCGTCAAGGCGCAGGCCGACGCAGGCGCGCCGGCCGCAGCGACCACCACGCCGGCTTCTGCCGAACCGCCGGCCGCTGCACCGCCCGCTCCCGCCGCTCCCATGACCCCGACCGAGTTCGCGTTGTCACTGCGCCACCAGACCGACCAGCTCGCCGTCACCCACTCGAGCTTCGACGAGGACGACGTCACCGAAGATCATCCGGTCTCCGATCACCCGGTCACCGGCTCGGCCTTCGATCAGCAAGATCGGGCGGGCGCCAGCCGCGACCTCACGCGTTCCAGCTTCGACGACGACGACAGCGTCGATCGCCACCCCACCGGGCCCTGACGTTCACGGCGGGTGGGTTGGTCATGCGAGCCGATTCGCGAACCGGAAGGCGTTCGCCATCCGGTCCTGCTCCGCCCGCAAGATGCCCGCCCGCTTGGCCTCGGCACGCCATTGCCCGACAGCGGTTTCTACCTCGCCCACGATCTCCTTGGCGCGCCCCGCCTTCACCCGGAAGTGCTTCGCCACGTCGAGCACGAGCTCGAGATCCTGGGCGTTGTCAGTCTCCGATATATTGAGCGTAAGCCCGTCGCCACGGGCCACGGGGTTCATATCGTAGGCCGGCGCCAGCGCCCAGCCTTTCTTCTCGAGGAGAAAGCCATGGTTGCGCAGGTGGTCGTCGACATTCGAGATGCACACGAAGAAGACGATGCGGCGCCACAACTGCTCGAGGTCGCGCGGCGTGTGCGCCCCGCGTTGGGTGAGCACGCCAGCGAGGTCGATATATGAGGCGCCCTCTTCGCCATCGCCCCGTTCCAGCATCGTCATCGCGGAGGCGAAATGGATGCGCTCCCCGGCGTCGGTGCGATCGAAGCGTCGACTCAAGAACGTGTGGTGTTTCTTGCCGAAGCGTTTGCGGTCCGCGGCGGCGACGATGACGCCGGCCTTCTCCGCGAGCGCGTGCGCGACGCTCTCCCACGCACCGATGTCGTCGGTGTCGTTGGCGCTGGGGAACTTCGCGATCCAAAGGCGCTTCTCTGTGTCGAGGACGCTAGCCTTCGGGCGCGATCCACCAAGTGAGCGCCCGGGCGCGATCAGCATGCTGAGCCACTTGCCATAGGACGGGTCACGCTCGACGCCCACCCGCTCGAGCTGAAGGCTCGCATGCTCGAGCTCGCGGAGGGACGTCCACGGCGGCGACGCCAGCTCGATGTTGTCATCGAGGAAAGGGCCGCCATCGATCCTGAAGCGGAGTCCGCCAAGGCGGTGCCCGTCGTAGACGCCGAGGAGGTAATCCGATTCGACCAAGGTCCGCTCGCGCCGATTTTCTGTCCGCGCGCGCTGCGCTTCGCGACGTTGCAGCAGCACGCGCCCCCACCGGTCGGGCGACGAATCCAAGAAAACGCCGAATGTGTCCCGGCCGGTCGGGACGTGTTGTGGCCCGGGGTCCAAACGAAGACCGGGGTCTATGACCAGCGCGTGCTTCGACTCGAGCCACGTGCGATCGTACTTGAATGAGAAGATCTCCTTGCCCCTCGAAGGCGTCGCATGCAGTCGGCCCATCCGCACAGGTTCCCCGAGCCCGACCCAGCTGGCGACGACGTCGACCGTGCGGCGTTCAACGGGCATCGTGCGACCCGGGCTTCTTGCGAGGGTTCGCGGGAGTCAGCGCAGCGTCCTGCAGCTTGCGGCCAAGTTCATCGTCCCGGCCGACGTTCCCGAGATCCTTCTCGAGCCCAAGGCAATGCAGGACGTTGGCGTAGGAACCCAATGTCACGCCGAAGTCGCCTCGTTCGATGGCGCGCAACGTCGGTCGCGTCATGCCCGCCCGCTCAGCGACCAACGAAGCCGAGAGCTTCCGCCTCCGACGCGCAAGGCGGATGTTCTCCCCCAGTTCGGCAAGCGCGCGAGCAACACCCGGCAGAGGGGAGCGGGCCGTCCGTGACATGGACTATAAGATATCCAATGGCTGGTAAAATGGCAATTTTATAATCCACACTGACCCTGACCGACCCTGACCGACTCGGCTTCGACGACGACGACAGCGTCGATCGCCGCTCCACCGAGCTGACGCTCACAGCGCTCACGGCGGGGTGGGGAACATCGCGCACGCGGTCTGAAACTCAGCGATGCCCCACCAGCTGCGGCTGTTTGCGGTGCCGACCTGCGCGACCTTGACGGCGCGAACCGCCCGCGGCGCAAAGTTCACCACCGTCGAACCGTTGGTCCCCGCGCCGCCGACGAACGGCGCTCCGTCAAACGAAACGCCGTCGACCGAGCCGCGAATTTCGTAGGCGCCGGGATAGTCGCCGGGAAAGGTCTCGGTGTTGTTCAACGTGATGCTGGTCAGCTGAACCGAACCGCCAAAGTCGACTTGAAACCAGTCGGTCCCGTTCTGGACATGAGCGGAGTCCCAGCGCGTGGTGAGATCCCCGTCGATGGCACCCGGCGGACCACTGTTGTCGCCGCGCACCGACGCGGTGGCGGTCCACATCGAACGATCGCAATAATTCGTGGCGGCGATCGCCACCAGGGTGACGTCGTCACCGACGACGATCGGAACGTCGCGGACGTTCTCCCAGTGATTGGTGGCGGTCGCGGCTTGCTGCGGAACGAACGTGGTGACCTTCTTCGCCGCCGCCGGAAACCGCAGCGTGATGGACACCATCTGCAGGCTGTCGGCGCTGACCACGTCTTGCCACAAGGCCAGCAGGTAACTCCCGTCGCGCTTTTGCAACAGCGTGTGGTGCAGCGTCGCCGGTGCTCCATCCAGGCGATAGGGAAGCGCGCCGTTGGTGACGGACGCCCCGGCGTCGGCCAAAGTGGCGATGATGTTCTGCGCGGCGATGAACGAAGGCTTGGGCGTGCCGTCAAAGTGGGCCAGGCCTTCGGCGGCGGCGAAACCGGAGGCCACCGCGCCGGTGTCGGCCGTGCGCACGCCGTTTTGCACGTTCACATCGTCCGGCCGATCGGTGACGCCGCCCAGATAGACGCGGACAAAATCGCGGTTGAACGCCTCGAAGATCAGGCGAACCAGATATTTTGCCTGCACGATCTCCGACACCGCGCCGTTCGGATCGCCGGCGGCAGTGCTGTATCCCTCCAGACCCAGCATCAGCGGTTGTGCGCCGGCCAGGCGGCGCTGCAAGGAGGTCTCGTCGTCCAGGCTCAGACCGCCGGCGTTCTTTGCCGTCGGTGGACCGATGGTCTTCGGACGATGGACGACGCCGTAGTCGACGCACGGTCCGAAATCGACCAGCGCCAGATTGGTCGGAACCAAGAGATCAGGCCCGACGACGGACACCCCGGCCACCCGCGCCGCCTTCACCGCGGCGAACAGCTCGCCGCAAAAATTTCGGCGCCCTTGCAGCCAGGTTTGATCCAGCGTCACCCCGGCGGTCAGCGCATCCACCTCCAGCGCGTCGATGGGTCCGGCCAGCGCCAGCGCTGATTGAAAGTAACTGTCCAGCGCGGCGATCCAAACCTGCGTGTGAATGCCCATCCCGCCCAGCTCTTGCACGCGGGTGAGGTCCGCTTGCGGCGACAGCTCCATCACGTGACGGACACCCAGCGTCGCCAGCAGCGGCTTGACCACCGCGTAATTGTCGTTGGCCGGCGTGGTGGCGCCGAGGTGCGTGCCGACGGAGATCGTTTCCACCACCGCGTCCGCCGAGCGGGCGGCCTCCGCGGGCCAGGCCTCGCCGGTGATCACGACGCCCGGAGGGGCGAGCACCTGCGTGCGCACGTCGCAGCCGGCGGCGGAAAAAAAATCCAAGCCCAGCACCACGCAGCCAAGCACGCAGACGGTGCCTCGGCCGGGGGTCATTCAGAAGCGCGCCCCAAGACCGGCGGCCGCGGAGAATCCCGGCGCGTAGGTGGCGACCGAAAAGTCGGCGCCATCGGCGGCGGTCACGGTGCGCAGCGGAATCTGCCAGCCGACGAAGGCCACCAGCCGCAACGGTTGGAGCAGCGCGAGCCATCCTGCCACGCCGCCCAGCACGGCCGCCCCGAACAGGGTGCTGGCGCGCGCACTGGCGCCGGCGCTGGGCGAACCTTGCACGCTGACCCACGCGCCTTGCAACCGCGCGGTCAGCTCGGCACCCGCGCGCTGGGCAGCGGCGCGCGCCGGCCAGGCGACGCTGGCGCCCACGCCGGCGGTCACCAGGTGGCTGCTGATGGCGCCGTCGGGAGCCGCGTGCGAACCGGCGTCGCGCCAGCCGAGCGCGACGTCGACGGAGAGCCGCGATCCCAGAAGCGCCGCCACCACTGCGTCCGGGCCGATGGCCACCGTGCCGCCGCGCTGGCGCTCGCCTGACATCAGCAAGCGGGCCTCGATCCGCGGTGTGTGCGGGGCCGCGCGGGGAGCGGGCGGCGGCGTCGACGCGGGGCCGGTGGCCACGCCGCCCAGCGACCAGGTCGCCCGCAACAGCTCGTCGACGGCGATGGCGATCGCCAGCGGCACGCTGTCGCCGGGGATCGAAGAGACATCAACCATCCGGTGCACAATGATGCCCGAGCGCAGATATTTAATCTCCAAAGTCACGGCGCGCCGGTCAGGGCCCAGCGCGACGACAGTCAACTGCGTATTCGGGACCAGTGTCGCCGCCTGCCCTGTCACCACCACCGGAACCGCCGCGGCGGCCAGCTCGGCGCGAATCTGCTGCAGCAAGGTGTCGCCGCGATCGACCGACGCCGGCAGCGAATCGATCTGCACGGCCAGCACCAATCCGTCCGCCGATGCCGCCGCCGTGACGGCGACGCTTCGCCTGGCGATCGCCGGGTCGTCGATAGCCGCCGCGCCGGGATCGGCGGCGGCCAACAGACAATAAAGGAAAGCTCCGGCGACTGTCATCGACCCCGGCAAGCGCCGGTGACCGATCCGACGTGCGGTCCCGTCGGGTACTCCGCCAGGTAAGCGTCGCGCGCCGCTCGACAAGCGGAAGCGTCGCCCTTGCGATCCAGCGCTTCGATAAAGCGCGTGGCCGCGTCTTCACGCAAACTCGAATCGCCTGCCAGATTCATCGCCATGCGGAAAGCGACGGCGGCGGGCCCCGGCTCGTGCAGGGTGTCCAGGCGAATGCGGCCCAGTTCCAGCGCGGCCAGCGCGGCCCGCGGATCCTCGGGAAATTTTCGGCACAAGGTCTCCAGCGCCGCCGCCGCTTGACGGTTGCGTCCTTGCACCCGCGCGCCCGTCGCCACGGCGAACAGGCTGCGGGCGTCGGCGGCGGCGGCCTTGGCGGGCGCGCGCGGCGCCGGCGTACGGGTGGCCGGCGGGCTGGGCGCCGGCGGTTCATCAGTGGGCGGCGCCGCTGGCGGCGACGTCGGCTCGAGCGGCTGCGCCGGCGCGGCGCTGGTCCACGACTCGCCGGCCAGCAGCAACGAACGCGCGTGCGGGCGGCGCACCTCGACCGCGCCTCGTGCGACAGAAACGGCGGCCGTCTTTCCTTGCGCGCTGTCCGAAACCGAAACCACGAAGCGCGTTCCCACCACCACCACTTCGACCTCCGCGGCGGCGATCACGAAACGCCGTCCGTCCACGTGCGTGACATCAAAGTCGGCGCTGCCCTGTTCAAGCGCGACGCGCACCTCGTCGGATCGATCGCGCAGGAGCGCGATGGCGGCGTTCGGGCCCACCACGATGCGCGAACCGTCGGTCAATTCAACGGTCCGCGGCGTGGCGCCCAGAGTCTCGACGCGCGAGCCTTCGGCGACCAGCGAGCGCGTCGCCGCCGGTGACGACGACAGCGCAGCCGTCCGCGGGCGGCCGACCACGACGAAAAGCGCGATCGCGCCCGCCACCGCCAGCGCCCCGCCGACCGCCAGCCACAGCGGCGCGCGCGGCGCCGGCCGAACCAGCGCGGCCGACAAGCGCCGCCATTGCCGATCCAGATCGGCCTCGGTGAACGGCTCAACCAAGTGCGAACTCAGATCCTGATCCGGTAGGCTCATGTTTGACTCCCCACAGTGCGACGCTCCCCCTCCAAAACCTTGTCGGCCTGGGCCAACCATCTTTTGACGCTGGCCAATGACGCTCCCATCAGTTCAGCGACCTCTTCCAATTGTCGGCCCTCGACCCGGCGCAGGACCAAGGCGATGCGCACCTTCGCCGGCAACCGTTCCAAGGTTCGATAGATCGACGTCAACGTCAGCATGCTCTCGAGGGGCGTGTTGGGCGTGATCAAGCCATCCACGTCGATGGGGCGCGTCGTGCGCAGGCCGATGCGGCTCATCAAACGACGCCGACGAATCAGATTGTGAGCGGTGCGAACCACGATCTCTGAGAGCCATCCCCGAAACGCCTCCGGCTTGTCCAACCGCTTCAGTGACCGGAAGGCCTGTAAAAAGCTCTCCTGAACGAGATCATCCAGATCTTCGCTGCCGCCCAGCAATCGGAAGGCCAGTCGGTTGACCATCGCGCCGTACTTACGAACCAAGGCTTCCTGCGCCTTTACCCCACCTTGCTGCGCCTCGCCCACCAGCGCGGCGTCGTCGACGCCGTCATGGTCGGGGCGGGGAAGCGCGCGCAAAACCATCTGCAAATAGTAACTCGAACACCCAAAGAAGGCTCAGCGCGCCTGGCCGACAATGTCGGCGAGCCGAATCGACGGGGCACGGTTACTTGTGGTGCTCGACGGGAGATCTATGCCGCGCACGTTCGTCTGTTTGCGCCTGGTCCATCCGATCATTTTGCTGTTTGGTTTCGCCGCTGGCGCTGGCGCCGGCTGCGCCGCCAGTCAACCGCCAGAAGGCGGCGGGCCGCCGGACGCGGGCAGCGGCGGCGCGGGAACCGCCGGCGCGTCGGCGACGGGCGGCGCCACGGGCAGCGGCGGCGCTGCGGCGAACGACGACGCGTCGACCATCCCGCCGGTCGACGCCGCCGTCGACCACGGTGCAACCGAGGCCAGCGACGCCGCCCCGCCCGACACCGCCACCGTCGACACGCCCACCGATCGCCCGCCCGGCAAAGTCACACACCGGGTGCTGAGCTCGGTCTCCGACAAGGGAATGATGGCGATCGTCGGCGCCGACGGACAGATCGAATGGCAATACGACGCTCTTTCGTTGGGCGGCGAGGCCAACGACGCCTGGATGCTGGCGAACGGCGACATCGTCTTTGCTTATAAGTCGGGCGCCCGGCAAATGACGCAGGCCAAACAAGTGGTGTGGAATTACAACGCGCCGGCCGGAACCGAGGTTCATTCGTCGCAGCCATTGCCCGACGGCAACACGCTGATCGGCGAAGCGCACGACGGCGGGCTGGGGCTGCTGCACGAGATTGATCAAACCGGGAAAGTCATCTCGACAGTCACAATCAACGTGGGCGGCGGCATCGCGCCGCACAATCAATTCAGAGAGGTCCGCAAGACGCCGCAGGGCACGTACCTGGTGACCTATCTGCAAACCAACAAAGCGATGGAGTTCGACGGCGACGGCAAGATGCTGCGGCAGTTCCCCTGCGGCAGCTTCGTCGCCGTTCGCTTGCCCGATGGCAACACACTGATCTCGTGCGGCGACGCCCACAGCGTGATCGAAGTGGATCCGCAGAACAAAGTGGTGTGGCAAGTCAACGAAACGGACGTGCCGGGCAATCGATTGGGATTCGCCGCCGGCCTGCAGCGTCTGCCCAACGGCAACACGGTGATTTGCAATTGGCCCGGCCATTTCGCGATGGATCCGCATCAGCCTCAGGCTTTCGAACTGAGTCCCGACAAGAAAGTGGTTTGGGAGCTCAATAACGCGCAGCTCGGGTGGGTTTCCAATCTCGAAGTGCTGGATCCCGACGCGGTGGTCGGCGGGGTCGTTCTGCGTTGAAAACGTCGAGCCGTTCTTCCGAGGCGCGGTTACTTCCAACCACGATGGAACCCATGTTTCGCGCTGCGATCGGGTCGGGTTGGATCTTCCTTTGCGCGGCGGCCCTGGGATGCACCGGGGCGATCGGCGCTGGCGGCGCATCGAAAGGCGGCGTGCAAACCACCACCGGCACCGGCGGCAACTCTGGCTTGGGCGTCGGCGGCACGGTCGGCACCAGTGCTTGCGCGCCATCCACCAGCTTCGCGCCGCCGCGACTGTGGCGGTTGAACGACCAGCAATACGGCAACGTCGTGCACGACGTGTTCGGTTCGGCGATCACCGTCCCCGCCGCGGTCAGCGAGGCCAGCGTCTTGGGCGCGGAAGCGGTGACCAGCGCTGACCGCCTGACCATCGGCAGCGAGATGACCGCCGGCAATTACATGGACTCGGCGCACAGCACGGCGGTCAGCGCGGTGGCGGACTTGCCGGCGCTGCTCGGCTGCGGATCGGCGACGACGGTCGATCCAAGCTGTGTGCAGAGCTTCATCCAGACCAAGGTGGCGCGGGCCTTCCGGCGCCCGGTCACCGACGACGAGGCGCAGAGCATGCTGGCCCTTTACCAGCTGGGCGCGCCCGACGGGCCAGCCGAGGGCGTGCGCGTGTTGATGGAGTACGTGCTGCAAGCGCCGGCGTTCTTGTGGCGGACGGAGCTGGGCGGCATGCCCGCGGCGACCAGCGCGCCGCAACCTCTAGGGTCGTACGAGCTGGCCGGAGCGCTGGGATTTCTGTTCCTCAACTCGGCGCCCGACGGCGAGCTGTGGGATAAGGCGACCACCGGGACATTGACCGATCCGACCGTGCTGGCCATGGAAGTGGATCGCCTGATGGTGCTACCGGCGGTCAAGGCCAACGTGGCCAGCCAGGTGGGAAGCTGGCTGGACGTGCTGAAAGCCGAGGCCACGGTCAAAGACCCGAACGTCTTCCCTCAATTCACTGATCAGATCAAAAACGAGCTGACCCAGAGCGCGCAGCTGTTCGTGCAGGACGTGGTGGAGAGCGGCAAGCTGTCCGACTTGCTGACCTCGCCGCGCATGTTCTTGAACCAAGAGCTGGCGACGCTGTACGGCGTTCCGGGCGTCATCGGACAATCGCTGGTGCCGGTGGACGTCGCGGCGCCGGAACGACACGGCGGAATCCTTACCCAGCCGGCGTTGCTGGCGGCGAACGCCCACGTCGACGGCGGCGACGTCGTTCACCGTGGCCTCTACATCTATTTGTCGATGGTGTGCGGGGCCACCCCGCCGTCGCCACCAGCCAACGCCGCCTCCGTCAACAACGCTTTGCCAGCCGATTACAACCAGCGGCAGCGGGCGGCCTTCCGCGCCTCGCGTGCCGATTGCGCGATCTGCCACACCAACTTTGATCCCTTCGGCCTTTTGACCGAGCGGTACGATCCGATCGGGCGCTACGCGGAAAAGGACGCCGCCGGGCAGACCATCGATCAAAGCGCGACGATCAACGTCGGAAGCAAGGTCCTGGACGGGCCGGCGAACGGGATTGGCGATCTGATCAGCCGCCTGCAATCGTCGCGGCAATTCTCGGACTGCGCGTCGGGCAAGCTGGCGGCCATCGCCCTCGGCCGCGTCGTCAGCACCGACAACACCTGCGCGCTGCGCGACGTGCAGGACGACTTCGCCAAGAGTGGATCGTTCACCGGCCTGATGCGCGCCATCGCCACCTCGCCTGCCTTCCAGACCCGCGATGCCAGGCTTCAGTAACCGGAGGAATGCGACTGCCATGAAGAACGCGCTGTCTTCACGCTCGGGAATTCGCCGCCGCACTTTCCTGGGTGGCGGTATCGGCGCCGGGCTCGCTTCAATGTTCCTGCGTCAGCTGGAGGCGGACGCCGACAGCGGGCCACCGACGCGCTTCCTGGTCATCCACCGTCCCTGCGGGACCATCGCCGAAAGATTTTTCCCCACCGCCGGCACCAGCGACACGGACTTCACGCTGGGACCGATCATGGCGCCGCTGCAGGCGCTGAAAGGCGACATGGTTGTCTTCAACAATCTCACCACGCCGCGCGACGGCGGCTGGCAAGGTGACCGGCACGGGCAAGGGATGATCTGCAGCGTGGCCGGCAACCGCGGCATCAGCGACGGCACGCCGATCGACAACGACGATCAGTTCCACAACATCACCTCGCCGACGCCGTCGGTGGATCAGCTGCTGCTGGCCGGCTCACCGCGGTTGAAGGGGTCGACGTCGATCCACCTTGGGTCGTATCGCGATTCGGTGCAGGGCGGGCGCATCTACCCGGCCAACGGGGCGGCCAACTTTCGGCCCATCTCCTACGCCGCGGCCAGCACACCGGGCGGGACGCCCTCGCCCACGTTTCCCGAGGTGCGCCCCGACGTTGCCGCGCAACGGCTTTTCGGACCGGTCATGGCGGGGGGCAGCGCCACCGTGGCGCGCCAGCAGGCGCAGAACAAGAGCATTCTGGATCTGATCGCCAAGGACCTCGGCACGCTGCAAAAGCAGGTCCCGGCGTCGCAGCGGCCAAAGCTGGACGCGCACCTGACGTCGATCGAGCAACTGGAAGCGAAGATCACCGCCACGAACACCGGCACCGGCGGGCCCGCCTGTCTGCCGCCGACGGTGCCGCCGGAGCTGTCGTCGATCCCGGCGGGCACGCCGGCCGGCATCCGCATCGATGCCCTTGATCACCAGAAGGTCTCGCAAGCGCAGCTCAACACCATCAAGGTCGGCTTTCAGTGTGATCTGTTGCGGGTGGCCACGTTCACTTACGGCCACGGCAATTCCGATGTGCAGTTTCAGCAGATCCTTCCCAGCTTCGGCACGCTGACCGGATACCACGACATCTCGCACGCCACCGACTCGGGCTCGGTCGATCGTTTGGCCGCCATCGACACCTGGTACTCGCTTCAGGTTGCCGCCTTCCTCACTGATCTCAAGAACACCCCGGAGAGCGACGGCTCGAGCATGCTGGACAACACGCTGGTCTTCTATTTCAGCGAGGTCAGCTACGGCGCCACCCATCTTTGGGACAAGCTGCCGGTCGTGCTGTTCGGCGGCAAATCATTGGGCCTGCAGCGCGGGCGCAATCTGCAAATGAATGGCCGTTATCTGAACGATGTGCAGGCCGCGATCATGCTGGCGTTTGGATACCCGCTGCCCGCGGACAACAAATTCGCCGGCAACAACGTCTGGAAAGGCGTCACCGGTCCGCGCCTGGGACAAGGCGCCGTCGACGGTCTTTTCGCCTAGAAAACAACGTTCCGCGCCCCCGCGCGCCCACTGTGGCGCCACCCGCGCACACGCGAATACGCGGTCAACTTCCTATGTTGACCATGATTGTGCTTGCGTCCCCCGACGAGGAAATGCCACAAAAATAGGTATTCCTCTTGTCGGTAATGTTCTCGACGCGGGGACCGCGCTCACGCGAGGTAACAGCGACTCCGTCCCGCCCAGGTAATTTTTGGACGCAGGAGAGATCATTGTGAGACGTCATCGCCTTCGGTCCGTCGTGTGGGCACTGTCGACCATTGCCATCGCCGCGTGCGAGGGCCCGACCGCGGAGGTCGAGCTGGGAACAACGTTCCAGCCGGTGTCCATCCAGAAGGTCTACACGCGAAAGATCTTCGTCCACATGATGCCGTGGTTCCAGGTCGGCGGGCAGCACTGGACGATGAACAACCGCAACGGCGCCACCGGAATCGCCTCGTATGCGTCGCCGATGATCGGCGAGTACAGCTCGAACGACGGCAACGTCATCGAGTACCAGCTGCTGACCATGAAGTACGCCGGCATCGACGGTGTGTTGATGGACTGGCCGGGACTGTCGGGCGCCTTTGATCTGCCGCAGAACAAGGCCAACGCCGACGCCGTCATCAATCGAACCGCCGCCTTCGGCATGGACTTCGGCATCGTCTACGAAGATCAGAACGCCGGCTCGGTGGACGCGGCGAAGGCCGACATGGCTTACGTGCGCGACAATTTTCTTTCCAAGCCCAACTTCATGAAGGTGAGCGGCGCACCGGCGGTGCTGGTGTTCGGCCCGCAGAAGTTCGTCAACCCCACTGACTGGACCACCATCCTCTCGGCCTTCCCCCAAAGGCCGAAGTTTTTCGCCCTTTGGTACAACAACGACGCGGGCAGCAACGCCGACGGAAAGTTCGCCTGGCTGGCCCAGAACGGCCTCAAGGGGATATCGGATTTCGACAACGGGCTGGACGGGGTGAACCACGGGCTGATGATCCCCGTTCTTTATCCGGGATTTAACCCGTACTACGCGCAAGGCGGGTGGCCCGGCCCCACTTACAAGATTTCTTACACGTTGAAGACGGATAACACCGAAGGCGGCGACACACTGACGTCAACGTTCGAACTGGGCAAGTACGTGGGCGATACCCTGCAGATCGCCACCTGGAACGACTATGGCGAAGGCACGATGATCGAACCGACCAATCAATTTCAGTATCAATTCCTCACCACGCTGCAGAAGAGCGTGGGCGCCGTCTATACCGACGCCGAGCTGAAGATCGTCAAGATGTTGTTTGATCAGCGCAAGCAGTTCGGCGCGTCGAAGCAAGCGGACCTGGACAAGGCCTCGGCGGCGCTGGCCAACCTGGACGTCGCCACGGCGTGCACGGTCCTTGGCTGCACGGCGCCGGTGCACGCCGGAACGGGCGGCGCCTCCGGCTCGGGCGGCGCGTCGGGATCGGGCGGCGCCGGCGGCTCGGGTGGCGCGTCCGGTGCCGGTGGAACGAAGGCCGGTACTGGCGGGCGCAGCGGATCGGGCGGCGCCGGCGGCGGCGATCCATCGATGCCGGCAACCGGAGGCGGTAGCGGCAGCGACGCTGGCGCGCCGGGCGCGACGGGCAACGGAACACATGCGGGCGGGTGCGCGGTGGTGGGAATGGCGGAGGTGGATCCATCGGCAGCCTGGATGGTGGCTGCGGGCGGCGTCGCCTGCGCCCTGGCCGCGCGCCGACGGCGCGCGCGGCGGCGGTGAACGTGGGCCCCACCGTTTCGGAGAGTCGCGCTTTTTGCCGACGGCGGTGGTCTCTGTTGGTCGGCCTCGGCTGGCTGGCGATGAGCTTCGCCTGCGCGCCCAAGACAAGCGGCGGCGGCGTGAAAAATCCCCCGGCCTCCGATGACGGCGGCAGCGGCGGTCAAGCTGGCTCCAACCAGACGACGACCGGCGCTGGCGGCAGCCAGGTTGGCAGCGGCACGGGCGGCAACAACAAACCGGGCGCCGACGCTTCGGGCGCGGGCGGCACGATCGGCAACGACGCCGGCAGCGCCGGTGTCGGCGGCAACGCGGTCGGGACCACCGATCCCGTCGGGCAGCCAACGTTGCCGTCGGGCCGCGGCGCCATCATGCCCTTCACCGAATACGAAGCAGAGGCGGCCACTCTGACGGGCGCCACCGTCCTGGGACCCACCCGCACCGTCAACAGCCTCGACGACATCGCCGCCGAAGCGTCCGGACGCAAGGCCGTCCGACTGGGCGCCACCGGCAATTACCTTGAATTCAAGAATCTGAACCCCAGCAATTCAATTGTCGTGCGCTATTCCATCCCCGACGGCGCACCGGACACCACGGTGAGCCTGTACGTGGACGGCAAATTCCGGCAAAAACTGAAAGTGACGGCGCGCTATTCCTGGTCGTATGGCGGCGCTGACGACTTTGCCAACACCGGGATCCAAAACAACCCGGGCTCCGGCAACCCGCATCACTTCTTCGACGAGACCCACGCGCTGACCGGCGACCTTGCCGTCGGGGCGATGGTCAGATTGCAGAAAGACGCCGACGACACCGCCGCGCACTACGACATCGACTTCATCGACATGGAGCAGGTCCCGCCCGCGCTGGGCAAACCGGACGGTTCGCTGTCGTTGACCGACTGTGGCGCCACCCCCAATGACGGCATCGACGACACCGCCGCCATGCAGACCTGTGTCACGCGCACCCGGAATCTCTACATTCCCGAGGGGGTCTTCGACATCAAGACCAAGGAGATCAGCGTCCCCGGCATCACCATCCGCGGCGCCGGGATGTGGCGGTCGGTGCTGAATGGTTTCTTCGCGCGCCTTGATTGCTACGCCAAGGGGTGCAAGTTTTACGACTTTGCCGTCAACGGCGACACCACCCAGCGCGACGACAGTTCGCCCGAGACTGGCTTTACCGGCAACGGCATGTCCGGCGCGGTGATTGAACACATCTGGGTCGAGCACAAGAAACTGGGCGTGTGGCCGGGATCGAACACCACCGGCCTCACCATCCGCAACTCGCGGTTTCGCGATCTGTTCGCCGACGGCATCAACTTTCCCTGCGGCACCACCAACTCCCTGGTCGAACACACCCAGGTCCGCAACAGCGGCGACGACTCTTTCGCCGTGTGGTCTCAGAACACCTGCGGCCAGGCCACCAGTAACATCATTCGCCACGTCTATGCCCAGCTGCCGTGGCGGGCGAACTGCTTTGGCTTGTACGGCGGCAGCACCACCCTGCAAGACAGCGTCTGCGCGGACGCCGTGCAATATCCCGGGCTATTGATCGGTCGGATGTTCGACGCCAACGCCTTCACCACCACCACCATCTCCGGCATCACCCTCACCCGCGCCGGCGGCCCGATGTATGCCCAGCAGGGCGCGCTGAAAGTGAACGCCGAGCAGGGGCCGGTGCAGAACGTCCAGATCAGCAACGTGGACATCGACTCGCCCACCTTCAGCGGCGTTCACCTGGCGGGCGGAAACACCATCGACACGCTGTCGTTCACCGGCGTGTCGATCACCAACCCCGGTGCCTGCGGCATCCTGGCGCAAAGCACGGGCGCCGCCAACGCCAGCAACGTGGTGGTGACCGGAACCGGCTCCGGTCTGTGCAACGAAAAAGGCTTCTCGTTCATCAAGGGCGCCGGCGACACCGGCTGGTAGCGGTCCTCGTCGCACGGCGTGCGCGACGGCGCGAAAAGCGAATCGTCGTCCTCAGCGAGAAAAGTCGACGAAGCCACGCTGGACGTCGGTGCGCTCCAGCTTGACGGTAACGCGATCGCCGACGTCCAGGCCCTGCTCCCCGCGCACCACCCGACCCTCGACGGGCGGATTGATCAGGCGAACCCAGGTGCCTTTGTCCGACGCGCCGGTGACCAGCGCCTCGAACGTCTGGCCAATGCGGGTCCGCAGCAGCGCCGCCGCCGCTGATTTGCGCACCCGGCGTTCGACCTTGGCGGCGTTGTCTTCTTGCACCGTGCAGTGCTGGGCCAGCGTGGTCAGCTGATCGGGGGCATACGGCGCCGGCTTGCCCGCCAGCGCGCTTTTGAGCAGACGCTGGGTGATCAGATCGGGAAAGCGCCGGTTGGGCGCCGTCGAGTGGGTGTAATTCTTCACCGCCAGCCCGAAGTGCTCGGTCGCGCCCTGCCCCGGTTGCTCGACGGCGTACTCGCCACGCCCGAGCAACTTCACCACCGCCAGAGACAGATCCGGGAAGCGCAGCGGATCTTTCCGGCGCTGTTCACCGAGAAATGCGTCCAGTGCCCGCGCGTCCGGCCGGGCGGGCAGTCGCGTGCCGTGAATGGCGCCCAGCTCGACGATGCGGCTCCAGCGCTCCGGCGAGCGCAGCACCCGCCGCAAAGACGGCATTCCCTTGCCTTGAAGAAACCGCGCCGTGGCCACGTTGCCGGCGATCATGAAATCCTCGATCAGCTCTTTGGCGCGATTTTTCTGTTCGAGGCGCAGCTCGGTCACGGCGTCGCCGTCGAACACCGCCCGCGGCTCCAGGGTCTCCAGGCTCAAGGCCCCCTGCTGATGCCGGCGCTGCCGCAATGCCTGCGCCACGCGATCCTGCAAGCGCAGGTTCTCGTCCAAACCCGGCAACGCAGTGATGGCGGTCGGCGCCCCCGCCGTTCCCTCCAGCCAGGCCGCCACGGTGTTGTAGGCCAGCTTGGCGCGGTTCGACACCGAGGCTCGATACACCTCCGACGACAGCAAGCCACCGCCGCCATCGACCACCAGGTCGATCACCATTGCCAGGCGCTCTTGATCTTGGTTCAGCGACGTCAGGTCGGTCGACAGGCGCTCGGGCAGCATGGGAAAGATCTGGGCGTCGGTGTACACCGACGTGGTATTCGCGGCGGCGTGCTGGTCCAGGGCCGAGCCTTGCTTGACCTTGGCGTCGACGTCGGCGATGGCAATCAATATCCTGGTCGTGCCCGCTGGCAAGGCCTCCGCCACCGTCAGCTGATCCAGATCGCGCGAATCATCGTTGTCGATGGAACACCACAGCGACCGCCGAAGATCGCGGACCATCGGGCGGATCATCGGATCAACCGGCCCGACGCCGGGCGCGGCGGCCCGACTTTCCGCCAGGGCGGCGGCAGAGAAATCCGGCAACAATCCCCGCTCGACCATCGCCCGGTGCGCGATGGCCCGCAGCTCGCTTCGCATGTTGTCCATGGAAGCTCCTATCTAACGCGATCGCCGGCGGCGAACGATTTCTTTCGTCGCCGGTTGATGTCCGTCAGCATCAAGACCAGATCGCTCGTCCCGACGAGGAAGCGGGAAGTTCGGCGCCGGGATTGGCCTGGTTTGGCGGCCGCAAATCCCCGCTCCCGTTATAACGCCACCTATGGCGATCGCCGGATGCCAGCGACGACCATCAGCCCCGACCAGGCGCAGTGGATCAGCGCGCCCACCGCTTTCGACATGAACCCGCAAGACTTCCAGGTTCTTTTCGACTGGGTGGCGCAGGGCGCGCCGGACAATTGACCGACCGGACTTTGCCCGTCGGTAACGCTCCGTTACGAAGGCGAAACGCCACTGCCGACGCCGCCGCGAAAAATCACGCCGATCGATCTGGCATGAAGCGTGAAAGTTCATCGGCGGCACACACGGAATTTTCATTCACGCGAGGAGGAAGCTCATGAATACCGGCGGAAAGACATGGATCGCGACCTGCGGGTTGCTCGGCGTCATCGGCATGGCCACTGGCGCCTCGGCCGACACCAACAAGGTGGGCCACGCACGCCTGAATCCCGGCGAAGACGTCTCGGAAACCAATGCCGCTGCGGCCAGCGCCGCCCTGAACAACCAAGCGCCGTCGCCGCCGACCACGGCCACGCTTCCGGCCGCGCAAAACGGCGACCCTACCTGGACGGCGGTCAAGTTGCACCGGCTGAACATGATGGAAATCCAAGCTGGCAAAGCGGAACAGGCCAACGGCCAATCGCCACGGGTGAAATCATTCGCCGCGCACATGGTGCGCGATCATCAGGCAGCGGATCGGCAGCTGGCCGCCTACGCCAAGAAGCACAAGATCACCTTGCGCGGCAGCGAATTCGGCCCGCCGCAGAATGACGACAACACCGCCTCCGGCGACGACGCCGCCGATCTACAAGCCCGCGCCGATCTGAAGGCGCTCAAACAGCACAAGGGCCGCGACATGGATCAGGCTTTCCTGACCGCCATGATCACCGGCCATGACAATGCCATCACGATGGTCCGCGAGGCTCGGGCGGCGACCACTGATAGCGAACTGTCCAGTTTGCTGGATCAGCTTCTGCCGTCGCTGCAGCGCCACCGGGATACGGCCTCGACCCTGAACAACGCCATCAACGGCACAAGCAGCTCCGAGTAACCGGCGTCGAGCAACGCGCCACGCGCGTCATCGCGCTGCTAGGAGATCGAGAGCGGGGCAAGGTGGTGAGCCAGCCTCGCTCTCGACCGTTTGGCCGCGTCGGACCGCCCGTCCGACGCGGCCGTTGTGCATGCGGCGTCTGAAGCCTTATCGCAGCCACGCGTTCGCCGAATGCTCCGAATCGGTCTCGATATTCCTGACCATCGCTCTTGGTGCCAGCCGGACCGCGCCCCTCGGAGCTACCAATTCACGAGGCGCTTATCCGAGCCTTCGAGCGTCAGCCCGCCGAGCCAACCGTAGCCGGCGCACGCCTCAAGATCCTCTTCCCACCCCAACGCCCCCATTCGCCGCCGGCGTCGGCGCGTTCCAGCAGTGCCTTCAACGATTCACCAGGTCGGTAAAGCGTTCGGAAAAACTGAGGTTCAACGCCGTCATTTTCGCCTGGACCGTTCGACCCCCTGCGAAGGCTTCCTGCCTGGGAGTCGCCGTCCATTCTGCGCCTGGTCTAGAGGAGTGCATGATGACAATGAGCAAGCTTCTAGCGTGTTCGGGGGCATGGGGCGTGCTGGTGGCGGCGGCGGGTTGCATGGGATCGATCGGCGGGACCCAACCGACAGTCGGCAGCGGCGGCGGGCCACAACCGCCTACCGGTAGCGGTGGCAACGCCGCGGTGGCCTTCGGCGATCCCGGCGTCGGCCAGATTCACCGGCTGAACTCGACCGAGTACAACAACACCGTCGCTGACGTGCTTGGCACCAAGCTCCAGCCGGCCACAGTCAGCTGGCGCAGCGAGGAGTACGACGGCTTCGACAACATTTCGGCTTCTCTCGGCATCGATGACAAGCAATACGATCTGTACGTCGACGCCGCCGGCGCCATCGCCGATGACGTGTTCGCCAGCGACGCCCTGCGCGCCAAGATCGTCAGCTGCACCACCGTCGACGACGACGCTTGCGTCAAGAGCATCATCTCGCAGACCGGCTTGCGGCTCTTTCGCCGCCCGCTGCTGGACACCGAGATCGCCAGTTTCCAGAAGGCATACGTGGCGGCACGCCAGCTGGGCGAAGACCACAACGGCGCAGTGAAGAACGTCCTGTGGTCGCTGCTGTCCAGCGGCGAGTTTCTGTACCGCATGGAGTTCGACAACGGCAACGCCACCAGGCACCTGGTCGGCGGGTACGAGCTAGCCTCGCGCCTGTCGTATTTCTTGTGGAGCAGCGCCCCCGACGACGCGCTGTTGGCCGCCGCCGACAAGCTGAATACCCCGGAGGCCATCAACAGCACCGTCGATCGCCTGCTGCACGACCCAAAATCGCAGCGCCTGGTGACGAACTTTGCCGGGCAGTGGCTGGGGGCGCGCGGGCTGGCCGCCCACCCCGTGCAGCCCGACATTTATCCGGCCTGGTCGCCCGACGTCGCCGACGCCGCCGCCACCGAGATGTACCAGTACTTCGACGAGTTCCTGCACAACGATCGGCCGTGGTCGGATTTTCTGAAAGCCGACATCAACTTCGTCAACGGGACCTTGGCCAGTTTCTATGGCATCCCCAACGTCAACGGCACGCAGACCCAGCGCGTGGCGTACACCGCCGACGACCGCTTCGGCTTTCTGGGCCTGGCCGGGTTCCTGGCCATCTCGTCGCAAGATCGACGGTCGTCGCCCACCATCCGCGGCAAGTGGATGTTGATGAACCTGCTGTGCACGCCGCCGCCGCCGCCGCCGACCGGACCGATGAAGCCGCCCCCCCTGGAAGCGACCAACTCCAACACCGCCACCGGCAATGTCCGCCAGATTCTGGAAGAGCACCGCAAGAATCCGGCCTGCGCCGCCTGTCACGCCTCCATCGATCCGTTCGGTCTGGCTCTGGAAGAGTTCGACGGCATCGGTAAGTTCCGCACCAACTATGCCGATGGCTCGCCCATCGACGCCTCGACCGAGCTGCCGCCGTCCGCCGCTTTCCCGATGGGGATCACGTTCACCGGCCTCAAGGGCGCGGCCGACACCATGGCCGCCGAGCCGATGGCCAAACAGTGCCTGACCAACAAGCTCTTCGAGTACGCGTCGGGGCGCAGCCTCACTTTCGACGACACGATGAGCATCGCGATGATTGAACGCACCTGGGAGACCGGCGGACCGCTGACCATCAACAGGCTCTTGCACACCATCGCCCTGGGCGATCCCTTCCGTTATCGCAACCCCGCCAGCCCCAGCGCGCAGTAAGCGCAACGAGGAAACAAAGTCATGAAGAAAATACTCTCTCGCAGGACGTTGCTTCGGGGCGCGGGCGGTGTGGCGTTGGCTTTGCCGTGGATGGAGTCGTTGGCCCCGCGCAGCGCCGGCGCGGCGACGGGCACCGCCCCCACCCGCTATATGCCGATCTTTCTCCCTAACGGCGCTTCTCGGAATTGGCCCGCCACCGGCACCGGCGTGGGCGCCGCCTGGTCGCTAAGTCCGGTGATGGCCCCGCTGGCCGATCTGAAAGCGAAGACCATCGCGCTCACCAATCTGGAAAATGGATCGGCGTTCAACAAAAACGGGTCCAGCAGCGTCGAACCCAGCCACGGCCGCCAGCCGGGCGCGTGGTTGTGCTGCGTGGACGCCGCCACCACGCGGACGGCATTGAACGTCGCCGACGCCAACGGCATCTCCGTCGATCAGGTGATGGCCGCGCACGCGGTCTTCGCCGGCAAGACCACGCTGGCGTCGCTGGAGGTGGGCTTGTCGACGGTGTACAGCAGCTGCGACACGTTTCCCGACACTGGCAAGCCCTGTCAGTGTTCGATCAGCCGCAGCGTCTCGTGGAAGACGCCGACGCACCCGAATTACAAGACCGTCGATCCGCTGACCGTCTTCAACATGATCGTCACCGGCGTCAACGCGCCGGCCACCGTCATGCCCGATCCGGTGGCGATGAAGCGGGCGGCTCTGCGCAAGAGCGTCATCGACTCAGCGCTGGAGAACGCCAACGGCACCCGGGCCCGACTGGCCGTCGGCGATCGGATGAAGATGGATGAATTCCTCGACTCTGTGCGCACCGCCGAGATGCGCGCCACCACGGTGTCGATGGGCATGACCGGCGGTGGAATGGCTTGCACGCCGATCGCCAAGCCAACCGGCGCCACCGTCACGCCCGACGGCATTCGCCACACCACGGCCACGTACAACAAAGGCGCTCACGCCGACGCCATGAACGCGCTGATCGTGATGGCCTTCCAGTGCGACGTCACCCGCATCATCACGTACATGCTGGAAGACGAACGCTCTGAGTTTGTCTACGACCACGTCCCGCGCCGCACCTGGAGCGGCAGCGGCTCCTCTGTCGGCAGCGGCACCTGTCCCGAGTATCACGCTGGCGGCCAGCACGGCGATCCCAACGACTATGCGACCATGACCTGGTGGAACGTCGGCAAGGTTGCCGACCTTTGCAAGAAGATGGACGCTGTCACGGAAGCGAACGGCAAGACAATGCTGGACAACACCGTCGTCTTCCTGGGCGGGGCCATGCACAGCGACGACCACGCCTGCGAGCAGCTGCCGGCCTTGCTGATCGGCAGCGGCAACGGCAAGCTGAAGACCGATCAGAACGTCGTCTTCAGCAAACGCCCGGTGCGCGATCTGCACTTCACGATCATGAATTCGGTGTTCGGCATGGCGCAGACCAACTTTGGCCAGAACCTGACCGGCGCGCCCATCGCCACCATCACCGAGATCGTCGCGACATAATTCCTGGGCCAGAAGGCCCATTTCCGACCCCAACGTTTGCCATTCAAATGAATGGTGTTCAATGGCGGCGTCGATTTGTTATCTTGGCTGGACCACTGCTTGCGCCAAGGAGGCGTTGTCGATGCCCCCAGTGTCCTCGGTGTCCCCCGTCCGTCGTTCGTGGCCGCGTCTGGTCGCCGGAATCGTCGTCGGTGGGTGCGTGGCGGTGGCGGCCCGCGAAAGTCGCGCCGATCAGTTCATCCTGATGGATGCGATGATCACGTACACCTGGGACGATGCCGAGAACGCCAAGCCGGACAAGTCGCACTTTTATGTGAACGACAAGAACTTCATGAACAAGAACCGGCCGATCAATTGGCTGAGCCCAATTGATTACCGCAACGGCGTCTTGCATGTGCGCGCCGAGGTGTTCGAGAAACCGCCCGGCACGCAGACCACTGGCTGGACTCTTTGCTACATCCCCAACGCCGGTCCCAGCTACGGCTGCGCCGACACCACTTACTACACAGCGACCGGCGTCTGGGAACGCGAAGTGAAGATGACTGATTGGTGGAACAACGATCAGCTGGATTGGACCAAAGGCGTCAAGCAGCTGGACATGATCTACGCCATCAATGACAGCGGCTCGGGCCACGTCACCAACTATCCGGCGCTGATGAACCTCACCACGCCGACCCGGGTGCGCGTGACCATGGTGCAGATCTCCGCCGGCGCGAAGTACGATCCCAGCATCCTGTCCACGGTCGGGATCGGCGTCGATGGCGGCGCGAGCGATGGCGGCGGCACAGATGTCGCCGCGCCCGTCGACGGCGGTGGTGGCGGCGCCGGCGCAGGCGGCAGCAACGGCCGCTCTGGCAGCGGCGGCACGACGGTGATAGGCACGGGCGGCGCCAGCGGGAGCGGCGGCGCAACGACGACGCCCACCACCGGCTCCGGTGGCTCGGCGGGATCGTCCACGGGCAGCGGTGGAAGCGCGCCTGGCGCCGGTATCTCCTCCTCCAGCAGCGGCTGTGCGCTTTCAGGTCGCTCGAACGCCGGCGGCGGCGGCGCGGTGATGATGGGTTTGGCGCTGGGCGCCTGGTTCGCGGCTCGTCGCAAGCGGCAGCGCCGGTAGCCGATCTTGTTTGCGCTCCCTCTGACGAGGAGCACTGTTATCGGATTCAAAAGCGCGCTCCGATAGCGAGGCCGGCCAGCGCACGCTGCCAGCTCGCTAGTCTAATAGCGCACCGTCCACAGCGCGTCGACGCCTCCCACGCCGGCGTCGCCGAAGATCGTCTCCAGCATCCAGCGACGAGTCAGGCGGTATTCAACGTGGGCTTCGTTTTGGTTCTCGGTCTCGGCGGCACCGAAGACGTGGGCGTAGGAAAGGTAGATGCGATCGCTGACGTACTTGCCCAGCTCGATGCGGGTATCGGCGGCACCGGTGGCCTCGCCTTCTTCGTTGTGCTGGTCGACGTTCTCGACGCGCAGCACGTCCAGGCCCACCTCGGGCGCCAGCTTGTCGGCCAGCTTGCTCAGCACCGCGGTGGCCACGGCGGCGGTGGGATCGAATGAATGGCCCGTCGACGGTTGGCCGCCGGGCTGGCCGGTCAGGATCAAACTCACGATCTGCGCCTGGTCATAGACCGGCGGTTCGCTGGTCATCTGCAGTTCTGGTTTCTTCGGCGTCCCGCGCAGCGCCACCTGCACCAAGGCGTCGGGGTATTGCCGTTCCAGAATGATGTCCAGGCGCGGGTTGATGTCGGGCGAGCCATCGAAGGTGATCTCGCCGCGCGAAAAATCAAAACGCTGGCCTTGGATGTTGATGCGGCCGCGGCGGATGGAGATGCCGCCCGCCACCGTCGGCGCGCCGACGCGACGACCGCCGGGTACCGACCCGATGGTCAGCGTGCTGTCGAGCTCGAGATCAAGATCCTTGCCGCGAATGTAGATGGGGCCGGTGCGCACCCCGACCTTCAATGCCGTCGACGGCGCGCCCAGGCCCGCCCGCTGGCGGTCGGCGGCGGCCAGCGCGGCGTCGTCGACAAAATGAACATCGTCGTGGGGGCCGATCTTCTGCAGATCGCGCGACTCGCCGGCTCCCGGTCCCTTGGGCAGCCAGATCTGGGCCCGCGGCACGTTCACTTTTCCGGCCAGCACGTCGGCGCGCAACGCCGCCTCGGCCGCCAGATCACCGTCGATCAGCGCCCCGGTGCTGCCGGCGGCGGCTACCAAGAAGCGGTGGGCGTGAGCTTTGAACACCGCCTGGCGCGGCGAGAGGCCATCCAGGACCACCCACCCGTCGCCCGACAGCGATCCGTCACCTGACCGTGCCTCCAGGCGCGCCAGCGTCGCGCGCCCCGGCCGCACCGTGGCCGCCAGACGAAGATCGTGAAACGTTGGCTGGCCGATCAGTCCCAGGCGCCCTTTCTCGACGGTGAAATCAGCGTTCACCAGCGGCGCCGCCACGGTGCCCGACACCGATGCCTTCAGCTGGGCGATGCCCGCCGTCTCGCGCAGCGTGGGCACGAACACCCGGGCAAAACGCAGATCCAGATCGCGCGCCTGCACCTTTACCTGCACCCGATCGCCCTCTGCGCGCTCGATCAGCGCCGATGCGGTCAGCGACCCTCCGGTGAGATCATGCGCCTCCAGGGCGGCAGCGACGTGTCCGTCGTGGGCCTGGCCGGTCAACTTGATCGGTCCAAAGCCCAGATCGTCGACCTTGCCGTTTACCACCTGCAGCTCGGCGCTGCCCGACGGGCGGGCCAACGTGCCGGTGATGTGCGCGCTGCCCGACAGTTGGCCGTTGATGCCCGCCAGCTGGTCGCTGAATTCGGCCAGCGAAGCCAGCGAGAAGGTGGGGATGGTGATGGTCGCCTGCACGGGCGCGCGGCGCAGATCGCCGCCTGCCATCACTTGCCGCACATCGAGCGGCGTGCGCGCGTCGGCGGTCAGGACGCCGATACCGTGAATGCGCAGCACGCTGGTGGCGTGAATGGCGCCGGGCACCGTCTCGATGGACAACGAGCCACCCAGACCGGCGACGGTCTTGAGACGTGAGTCGCGGCCGAGACCGTGGATGCTGCGGAACATGACGTCGCGCAGAGCGAACCCCGCCTTGACGTCGGGATGGGCCGCATCGCCGCTGACCGCCACGTCCAGCGAGGCCACGCCGCCACTGACGCCTTGCTGGCGCATCACTTTTTCCAGCAGCGGCACCGTCCGCAGGTTCACATCGTTGGTGTGCAGGTTGATGCGCACAGGTCCGCGGCTGCCCAAGCGCGGCGCGCCTCCCTGCGCCGGCACGATCACCGGCAGGTCCGCGTCGACGGTCATCTGCGCGCGCGCCGACGGCATGGCCGCGGTCAGGTGGGCGCTGGCCTGCCGCCGCGACAGCGTCGCGGCCAGATCGGCATCGACCGGCGACAACCCATTGATCGACGCCTGCCGCAGTCCCAGATCGATGCGCGCCAACGGCTGCTGGCGCTGGCCTGGCAGACGATAAAGACCGTTGCTGGTCGCCTGGCCGGTGAACCGAAAACCGGCGCCGCGCACGGCGACGGCGTCCCAGGTGATCGCGTCGTTGGCGCGCCAGCGCAGGCGCGCCGGGTGCTGCAGGGCCAGCGTCTGGCGATACGCCGCGGTGGCGAAATCCAGCGATAGCGCTTGCAAGGTCAGATCGGCCGCGCCGGAAGCCAACGTGCCGCGCGCGCGCAGGCCGCCGCGAACCCGCGGGCCCCACACCGCGGCGTCCGCCCGCAAGCCGCGGCGATCGCCGGCCGCAGAAAGCGACAGTCGATCCACGCGCGGCGCTTGCGGCGACAATTGCACCGCCCGCGCCGACAGCCGCAGCGATCCCGCCGGCGCCGACAGGGGATGTTGAATCTGGGCGTGCAACACCGCCGCGCCCACTCGCGCCTCCGCAGCCCGCAGCCCGGTGACGTTGCCGTCGACGGTCAGGTTAGCGTCAGGCAAAGTTCCCGCCACGTGCACGGCCAGTCTCCCGTTGCCACGCAGGCCGCCGGACGCGCCGCCTGACGGAACCGGCAGCTTGCCTTTGAGCGTGGCGTCCACATCCAGCGCGACGTTCGCTCCGTCGCCGTGTCCGGCCAGCGTCAGCCCGATCCCCCGCCCGGCGATGGCACCGTTGCCGATGCGCCAGCGCGCTCCGTCCAGCGCCACCCCGAGATTCCCCGAAGCGACGGCGATCCCGGCGATCTCCGACGGCGCCACGCGCAGGTTGACGGTGGCATTGCTGCCCGCGGACAGGGGCGTGCCGGCGCCGCGCGCGGCAAGCGAAATGAACAGGCGTCCCGCCGGCGACGCCGGCGTCAGCGCGGACGGATTCAGTCCGTCGGTCGACACCACCAACCAGTAATCGGCCAGACGCGCCGACGCGCGGTTCAACTGGTCGACGGTCGCGCTGCCCTCGGCGCTTAGATGACCGGCGTCGCTGGCCACGTCCAACCCGTTCAGCGACGCGCTCACCCGTTGACCGTCAAAGCTCAGCCGCGCGGACAGATCAAGGCTGGCACGCAACGGATGCGCCTTTTCGTCCGTCTGCACGTCCGCGCCCAGATCGAGGACGGTCAGCCGATCGACCTGCACCCGCCAGGCACCGCTTGATCCGTGCTTCGTCGAAGCCGTCGGCTTGGCCGCTGACACGGGCGCCGCTTTGGCCGCTATCAGGTGCGCGACGTTCAGGCTGCCGTCAGTCTCTGGGCGAACCAGCACCCGCACGCCTTGCACGGTCACCGCGCGCACCGCCACCGTGTGGTGCAAAAGCGCCAGCAGGTTGTATTTCACCGACAGGCTGTCGACGTGCACGGCGGTGCGCCCGTCCCCGTCGCGAAGATCGATGTCGCGCAAAATCAATTCGTTCAGAAAGCCGCCGTCGACCCGGCCCAGATCCAAACCGGGCACACGGACCCGGGCCTCGGCCAGCAGCAACCGGCGGATCTGCGCCCGCCCACCGTCGCTGCGCGCGTACCCGAGCGCGATCGGCACCGCCAACGCCACCAGCAACAGCGGCACCGCTAAAAACCAGGCCAGCACGCTGGCGCCGCGCGCCCACCGGCTGCTGCGCGGTCGCGGCCCTGGCGCGCGCATGTCAGAACGCCTCCCCGACGGTGATGTGATACGCAAAGCGCTCGCCGGGGTCGGGATTTCCCGCGCCCACCCGGTTCAGGCGCACCGCCGCGCCCGCTCGCACGATGCCAATCACGGTGGTGTAGCCGGCGTCGAGCCCGGTGGCCACGTGCAGCCGCCGCAGATCCAGCTCGGAAAAGTGCGTGGTGACGTCGCCGGCATCGACGAAAGGAATCAAGGACAGCCAGTTGCCGCCGAACTTGGTGACGTCGAAGCGGCTCTCGCCCGACAGCAACACGGCGCCGTCGCCGCCGTAAGGAATCAAGCGTCCCTGGTTGTCCAGCGCCTGCGGCGACAGCCGCCCGAAACCAAAGCCGCGGTGATCGGCGGGCCCGCCCAGCCGAAAACGCCGCGTGATTGGGCTGTCATCGCCCCCGTAGGGAGAGATCCAGCCGACCGTCGCCCGGCCCGCCAGCACCACCCGTCGCGACAGCGGAGCGTACGCGCGCACGTCCGGGCTGATCTTCACATAATGAAACGCGCTGCCCACCGCCGGATCGCCCTCCTCGACGTGCACGGAGAAATAGGCGCCGGCGGTCGGATCCAGCGGACGATTGCGCAGATCCAGCTGCGCGAACTCTTCGAAATACGCCAGGCGGTACGGATTTCTGAAACCGAAAAATTGTTCGCTGGCGCCACCGAAGACGTCCTGGTCGACGTTGAAGAAGGTCAGGTACTGCAGGTTCCACGACGCCCCCGCCAGCAACCGATGCCGCCACAACGTCTGGCTTCCGCCCAGCTGGCCGCGCGGGCCGTAATATTGATAGCCCTCGGCGATCCCCAGGTCGTAGCCGGCCAGGGCGTGCAACGTGGCGGTGGTCCCGAAGGCATCGGGCTGGGTCAGCTCGATGTCGTTCTCGGCGGCAAAGCCATTGCGCTGGATGTCCGTCACCGACGGAATCACCACGTAGGCAGGCAGCGAGCGCAGGCGCAGCTGGCGCAACCCACCCAGGAAATTGCTGATCGTCCACTCGGCGCGCAGCCGCGCCTCCTCGCGCGCGCGATCGACGCCCAACCCCGTGCCGAGGCGCAGCTCGCGCAGCGGACCGGGCTTGACCCGCACCACCACGTCGGCCACGTCGGTCGGTTCGGGCGGCAGATCGATCCGCACCGACGAGAAGACACCCAGGTGATAAAGACCGCCCTGCGTGGTGGCGAGATCGGCGGGATCGTACAGATCGCCCTCTTTCCAGGCCACCCGGCGCATCAACTTCCAGGTCGGAATGCGGCCGTTGCCCTCGATGCGCGTGCGGCCAAACCGCACCAGCGGTCCCGGCCGATCGTCGAAGGCGATGTCGGCGGCGTGGCGATCGCGGTCGACGTTGACCTGGCCGCTGACCGAACCGTACGCGTAGCCAGCCGCCTTCGTCTTCTCGTCCACCGCCTGTTTCACCGCGCTGTACGCCGGATAGTCGAACCGGTGCCCGGGTTCGACCTTCCAGCTGTCGGCCTCCTTGCGCGCCCGCGGCTGCTGCGCGGCGGGAAACCCTTGCCAGCGGACGGCGGCGATCTCGGTGGGTGAATTTTCCTGCACGGTGATCACCACGTCGACCGCGTCTCCTTTTCTGCCGTGCGGGTTGACAGCATGGCTGACCACGCGCGCGTCGAAGTACCCGCGGTCGGCGTAGAAAGCCGTCACCCGTTTCAGATCCAGATCGAACGCCGCCTGATCGAACCATTTTTTGCTGGCGAATGGCCACCATCCGGTCTTCTGTGTCGCCAGCTTGTCGGTGACGTCGGCGCCAGAGAGGGCGTGATTGCCTTCGATGCGCAGGTCATGAACCCAGGTGCCTGTTCCGGTCGAATATCGATCGTGCGCGCAGGCCACCTCGACGACCGCCAGCACCGCCGCCAAAAAAAATTGCCGTCTCGGGTCCGCCGTCACCACCTGTCGCTGCCCGCGATAGAAAAATGACGGCCTGGAACCGCACGGATCCCAAGCCGCCAGCAGCACATTAAGACAGTCAAGGCGACGAACGCGCCCTAGTGTCGCGGGTTGTCGATGTCCAGGTCGTCGATGTCACCACTGGTGGAAGGCGACGATGGCTGGCTGCTGGGGCCAGCGTTCTTGCCTCGATTCGGCTGCTCTTCGGACTGCTCACGACGGCCGCTCGACGACTTGCCCGGCTGGCCCATGTTTCCATGCTGACGATTGCCCGAGTTTCCTTGATTCTGTTTCTGCGGGGATTTCTCGTTCTCGTTCGGCATGACGTTTCTCCTCTCGGCGCCCGAGATGTTCACGCCTCGTGCCAATGGCGTCCGCAGGTAAATCCCGTGCTTGGCGCGCGACCGCCAGGGCGGCAGTTTCGCCCCCGTAACCAAACGTTACCGAGGACGCTCGACTCCCCGGCGTAGCGGGATGCCATTACGGTTGGCAGGTCGGCGGAAATTGCACGTCGAGTGAGATCGGCGCCGTCACCGGATTGTTCGGCCACTGCAGAACGCCCGTGGTCAGCACCGTCCCGGCGGTGTCGGTCAAGCGCAGTCTGGACGGCAGACCCTTGGCCGATTCCAGGCGGAAAAAACCGTAGTCGCTGAGCGGCAGGCTCTGCCAGTTTAGATCGGTGCCGACGACGTACTCGACCTTCACCACGCGGTTGACGACATTGCGCAAGGCGACCTCCCAGTAGTACTGGCCGCTGCCGTCTTTCAGCGACGCCATGATCGGGCTTTGCACTGGACACGGCACCCACCGCCATTGCAGCGCGGCCACGCCGGTGCCGGGCGGCGCCACCTTCAGCAAGGCCGCTTCGCTGATCGAGATGCGATCTCCGTTCGGGCCCGGCGAGACCGGATAGCGATCGACGACAGTGGCGATCACCTTGCCTTGCTGGCCCGACACTTCCAGGCACGAGCCGCAGGCGGCGCCAGCCGCGTACAGCTGATCGTCGACCGC
Source organism: Polyangia bacterium (assembly GCA_036268875.1). Lineage (GTDB taxonomy): Bacteria > Myxococcota_A > Polyangia > Fen-1088 > Fen-1088 > DATKEU01. Next base: position 139,481 of record DATATI010000007.1, read on the forward strand.
GGCCGCGTAGGCCGGCAGCTCATTGATCGGATAGCTGCAGTTGCCCTGGCCGACCAGCCACTCGTCGATTTGTCCAGTCGTTGACCCGCCACAAGCCGGCAGCGGCGGCCTCGCTTCGACGGGCGGCGGGCCAGTGTCGGCCACCGGATTCGTGTCGACCGGCGCAGAATCGTCCGGCAGGACGTCGCGTACCGCTTGCGCGTCGACCAGCGGCACCAGGTGGCTGTCGATCACCGCCACTCCGTCGATCGCCGGCGCGGCCCCGTCAGGCAACTCGACCATCACCACATCCGGCGCGCCGACGCTGCCGTCGGGGCTCGGGATGGGCGGCGGCTGATCCCCCCGGCTGGACAGCGATGCATCGCCAGCGTCATTGGCCGACGGCTGACATCCACATATCAGGAGCGCACAAACAATCCAGCGACGACAGCCCATCACGTGGATTCACAGCAACCGCCTTGCCAGTTCTACAAGCACGATGGTCGAACCGGTTCCCGGCGCGTTTGGCGCCCGGCGCGTCGTCAGTGGCACGATTCGATGCTCGATTCGGCACGGGTCACCGTGCACCGGGCGGCACGATCGTGCCGACGGCGGCATACCGACGGAGCGCCGGCTCATGAGCGTGATGTTTCAATCCACCCAATCGTCCGAAGACGGCGGGAACCATCGTGGCCGCCCTCGCCGTTGCTATTCTGAATTGGTTTCAATCCACCCCGTCGTCCGAAGACGGCGGGGACCCGTAACCATTCACACCACGTCACTGATATTGAATATGTTTCAATCCACCCCGTCGTCCGAAGACGGCGGGGACGCATCCCGAAACCGGCGACCGTCGAGGAGATACTCGCGTTTCAATCCACCCCGTCGTCCGAAGACGGCGGGGACGGCCTTGGCGTTGAGCGCCGATCGGGCGATGGCGACTAGTTTCAATCCACCCCGTCGTCCGAAGACGGCGGGGACATTCATCCAGCAGCGCAGAGCGGCTCACCCAGTAGCGTTGAAGTTTCAATCCACCCCGTCGTCCGAAGACGGCGGGGACGTCCTGAATGGCTCCACAGCCGCGATGCCGGCGTGGCTGTTTCAATCCACCCCGTCGTCCGAAGACGGCGGGGACTGGCTCTCATCCCGCCGTCAATGATCAGCCGCTCCATGTTTCAATCCACCCCGTCGTCCGAAGACGGCGGGGACGCGCACCTGCATCGACGCTTCTACCGCGCAGTTGTGGTTTCAATCCACCCCGTCGTCCGAAGACGGCGGGGACGATTCTGACTCTGAATCTGGCTATGAAGCTGTACCTGTTTCAATCCACCCCGTCGTCCGAAGACGGCGGGGACATGACCAGCGCTTTACAAATGCGATCCCTATACCGTTTCAATCCACCCCGTCGTCCGAAGACGGCGGGGACCGCCGCCCTTCGTCCAGCATGCGGGCGGTGAGCGTTTCAATCCACCCCGTCGTCCGAAGACGGCGGGGACCGGGGGCCAACCTTGCCGCCACGGCCCCGCCGAGGTGTTTCAATCCACCCCGTCGTCCGAAGACGGCGGGGACTGGGACAGGCTAGCCGCCGAGCATTCGCCCGAGTGCGTTTCAATCCGCCCCGTCGTCCGAAGACGGCGGGGACTCAAGAGCAGTTCACACCCCTTCAGACCTTCGGGATGTTTCAATCCACCCCGTCGTCCGAAGACGGCGGGGACTGTGACATCGCGTCCCTGGAGGTCGTAGTGATATAAGTTTCAATCCACCCCGTCGTCCGAAGACGGCGGGGACACACGACCACGGCGACGGGCCGGTCGAGATCTATAGTGGTTTCAATCCACCCCGTCGTCCGAAGACGGCGGGGACTGGATGGGTACGATTCTGCCGGCGCAAAGTGTCCGTCCGCTGGAGCGCAGTTTGATTGGCAGGGCGGGCCGGGCGCGGAGCGGCGAGACTCGCGGGCATGCGTACAAACCGCCTGCTCGCTGCTGACCTGACGCGAAAACACTGGAACGAGAGGAGCGCGGCGCGGG
>DATATI010000008.1 GCA_036268875.1 Polyangia bacterium
AACGCCACCCACGCAAATAGCCGCAGACTTGGCGGACCGATATGGCGTGCCGCTGGCGCAGGTCGCGGCGGACGTGGACCGGCTTTTCGAACAGATGATCGCCCGCGGGATTCTGCGCGTCGCCGTCGATCGATGACGTCCTCAGGTCGCTTCAAGCTCTGCGAGATAACGCCGGGAGGCATTCTTCTCGATCTGTTGGTGGGAAACGTTGTTCAGCTGAACGAAACAGCGACTCTTGTCTGGCAGTTGCATCTGTCGGGCGGTTCTGTCGACGAGATCGCGGCCGCTCTCGTCAATCGCTATGGGATCGAAGCATCGGTCGGAAGAAGGGACGTGACCGCTGCATTGGCGATCGACCAGCTTGCGACGGTGTCCGCCGCGCCACCCGAATTTTCCTATCGACGATCGGAACAGGGATATCTCTTCTCGCGATTAGACCAGGCGCTGTTCTTGGTGGACGAAGGAGGCGAGTCGCTGACCCTGGCGCCTGCCGCACGCCAGGATGCCCAGATGGTGCCTTTTTATTTGCAGGGGATCGCTCCAAAGTTGCTGGCCCTCCGAGGTCACGCTGTTCTGCACGCGTCCGCAGTGGCGATCGGGACGGCCGCTCTGGCTCTTGCCGGAGCGAGCGGGGCTGGCAAGACGACCACGGCCAGGGCCATGGTACGGGCGGGTGCGTCTGCTGTCTGCGAAGACAAGCTCCTCGTTCGAGTGTCGAATGGCGAAGTCCGTTGTTCACTCGGCGCCGAATCGACGATTGCGCGATGGACGACCAACATGGCCGAACAACTGGCGACCGATGGTCGAGCATCGTGCCACGGGCTGGATGCCGTCGCCGCTGGACCTGACGTCCACCTGCAAGAGCTCGGATTTTTGGATTCGCTTCGGCGGGGAGCGCCCACCGCGCGCCATCTTTCGCCGAACAGCGTCGCGGGCGCTGTTCTTCACCACTCCTTTTGGGGGTCGGACGTGGCCGACAAATGGGCCGAGCAGCTGGATGTCAGCATCGCGATGGGACGAGCCGTCCCTGGATTTGAGATGACGGCGGCGGAAGGAATCCCGGCGCTAGAGGCGGAGGCCCGCTCCTGGGTTGAGCGCGGTACTTTCAGAGCACCGTAGTCGCATCAAACGCGCCGCCGGCCGGCCGGCGATCCGATTCGAGCCAGGCGTGGCCCGACCTAGGACCGCCGCCGGACTTGAATCCGGCGAATAGATTCTCGCGCGCGGCCGCGCCGTCTAAACGGATCTCCAGCAGCGCTCGTCGCACGCAGTTGGGACCTCCCGGAACGTACCGATCAACGGCGAAGATGAACCTTCGCAGAATCTGCCGAGCGTGGCTCGTGCGTGTCCGCAGCTTGCCGCCCGATCGTCGTGCCCGAGCGACCGCTTGATGCAGGCTGAGCGTGCGCCGCTGGTACTCGACGATCGGAACCGATCGAATGACCCGGAAAAGATCGGGGAGAAAAGCCAGGAGGGTTAGTCTCCCCTTCGTCACGATCTCAGCAGTTCGGGTTTCCGGAGAACTGTTGGCCACCCTCACACACGTCGTCAATTGAACCGGTGCCGCCAGCCAGCAACTCGCGAGCGTTACCCAGCGGGGTGAGCATAGGTGCCTCGTACCGGGGATGATGATCCCCTTGGCTTTTTCGCGGACTCTCGTTATCGGTCAATCCCTCTGGCATGTGGCCACCTCGCGGCAGGGATTGTAACAAGAAAGCCCGCGAAGCCAAGACTCAAGGCAGGCGAATTTCAAAAGGAGGGTCCAGGGCCCGTCGGACGAGAATGAGGCGGCTTTGTTCAAGATTATCCGAGCCTCGTTGCGTCGAACGTATGGCGCGCTTAACCAGGGACCCGTTTGAATCATCTTTCGGATGAATGCCTCCTGGCGCTGATCATTGATCGCCCAGATCTGGCTGAATGACATTTGATCCACGCGATCATGGAACGCCGGCGGAAGCAGGGGACCCAAAGCATCTCGGCCGGTGCGGCGGAGGTGTCCCCGAGGCACCCGTTGATCCCATGGGATGGACAGAATGTGCTCGATGAGTCTCACGTCGGCATATGGGGTGCGGACCTCGATGCCTTCCTCGGAGCCATACGCGATTGCCTTGTTCAGGACCCACGTTACATTCGGTCCATTGAGTCGCGACCATAAGCTGAGCATCGTGTGGGAGGGCCAGGAAGCTGCTCCGTGTTCGACCCTGGGAATCGAGGCAGAGTAATGTTCCTCGAGAACGGACCCTAGCCACATTGGGGATTTTCGGTGGCGGCGAAGGACCTGGTGCTTGAGCGAAAAGGCGGTCGCCGGTGGCAGGGCGCCGAGAGCGATTTCTCCGACGATCTTCAGTGCCCGGGCCAACGGCTTTACCAGTGCCTGCGTCTCGGACAGGATCTCCGACCAGCGGCCCGCGCGGAACATATCCATGAAAACCCCGTCGGCGTAGAGAAGCTCATCGCCGCCGATTCCTTCCAGAAGAACCCCGGCCCAACGCTCCTTGGCAATTTCCAGATCGCGCTTTCGCCCTCCTCCGAGGCCTCGCCGCAGACCAGGTTCAGCCAAAGTGGTCGCGGGTGCTTCCGCTTCAGCGACGGAATTCACGACGTTCCAGGTGACCCACTCGAACGGCACGCGGCGTGCGACGGCTTCCATGTAGCGGCTGTCATCGCAGGGAAATCCGATCGTGAGGCCCGATGCCATGATCAAGGGCGGTCGGCGACCTGGCTCGCGATAGGCCTCTTCGGCGGCCATCAGGATCGTGCTGGAGTCGAATCCGCCGCTGGAATGCGCGATGATCGGGACGTCCGACTCCAGGCGATCGCGAACCGCTCGTCGAAACAGCGCCAGGAGCTCGGCGCAGTTCTCCTCGTATGATCGCGCCGGAGTCGCTGCAAGCGGAGGCACCCAATAGCGGTCTTCGCGGCAACCGCGTTCGGTGGCAAGGAGGGTATGTCCGGCTGGTAGCAGGCGGACGTCGCGAAAATAGACTTCCCCTGGTCGGCGCGCCCAGGGGAAAAAAAAGCTCGAGATAGAGGCCGGGTTCACTCGCTCGTAAGGACGGTCCAGAAATGGTAAGAGGCTGATGACCCGGCTCGCGATGACAAGCCCGTCCGTGGTCGCCATGTAGTGCATGGGCCTGACCCCTGTCTGATCTCTGGCGGCAAAGAGTTCCCTCGCCTTTTCGTCCCAGACCATGAATGCAAAGTCGCCCACGAGATGTTTCGGCGCCTGTCGGCCCCAGGCCCGGTAGGCGTGAAAAGCGACTTCGAGGTCGCTGATAGCCGGCCCAGCGTCCAGGTCCAGGTCGAGAGCGATCGCCAGTTCGGGGCGGTTGTAAAGGCGAACGTCACCGAAGACCAAGAGCTGCTGGTCCTGATCCCAGACCGGGATCGCCCGTTCATCGCGTCGCACGACGTGCCAGCGCTTGATGGCGGCGCAGCCATGCGCAGACGAGGCGGTTTGCACCCCGTCGCATCGGTCGGTGCGAGCGGCGTCCAGCATCGCTTCGACTCGTTCCCGGCAGTCTGTCCTGGAAGAAAATGCGAAGGCGGCCGCGAATTCAAACATCGGTGGCCGCGACCTTCCCGGCCACCGATGTTTCTTCGACTGACTTAGTAGAACACGACGACGCGGCCGACGGTGGGTGCGGTCGCCGTCTCGCCGATGGCGAAGTCACCGAATCCATCTCCGTTCAAATCGGGGAGCACAGTGGTTCCGGCGTAGCCGCCCCACGTACCAGGGACCGACGGCGGCGGAATCTGATTGTTGACCTTGACGACGATCGGGATCACGCCGGTTCCCAGCGCGGTGGGTCCGATGGTGGACACGTCCAGGTTTCCGGGTGGCAGGCTGGAAATGGCGGTGCCGTTGATGATGTAAAGAGGCCCGGCGTTCGTGACGCCGGCCTCCGTCAGACCGCCGACGATCAGATCCGGGATCGAATCGTCACCAATGACTGACACGCTGCCGGTGGTTCCCCGGACGCCGCCCCCGAGATTGACCGCACCGAATGAATTCGAAGCGGCGCTGTCGGTGAGCGTCGTTTTGGCCGCCGAATTTGTGCCGCCGCTGGTGTTGAACGGGCCGCCCAGCGCGGTCCCGATGTGGATGTCGATGTGGCTGGCGACGGTCGACGCGATGGTGACGCCGTTCGGGGACCCTCCCAGCGGACCCAGCACGCCCACCGTTCTGGTGTAGTCAGTGTGAGCAGCGTCGGTGACGACCTGGGAAGCGGTGGTCATCGGCCCGGCGAAAGCGTACGCCGTTCCATTCCCGGTATCGCCGACCATCAGGGTCGAACCGGCCGCGGCCGAGAAGAACTGACCCAGACCGACCAGGGTCGCGCCAAAGAACGAGTTGGCCGCGGTGCCGTCGATCTCGATGGTGTTGGTGGGCGTCACCTCCGGGATGGTCAAGGTCGCCGGGAAAGAGCCGCTGCCCTTGATGACCAGCACCGAGCCTTTTTGTCCCGCCCCGCCGGTGAAGCCGGAGAATCCGACGGCGAAGTCCTCTATGCCGTTTACATCAGCATCAAAGTTACCCAATCGGCTGATCGGTCGTTGAGACAGCTTGCCGGAGAACAGGCTTCCGGCTTGAACCGTGATGGTGTATTTCGCGTTCCCTTCGTTCAGCCCGGTCGGCCAGCTGGCGCCGAAATTGGGACTCTTCCGGCTGAAGATCCAGATCGTGTCGCCGCTGGCGGCATTCGTCACGCTGGAGCTGACCGCGATGTCATCGAGCTTGTCGCCGTCGATGTCGCCGACGTTTGCTACCGCCAATGTCGAGACGGCTCGGGCCCCGATTGTAATGGTGGTCGCGTTGGCCAGTGAGTATCCCGCCGCCGTTCCAAAGTAGATCCAGACCGTGTTGCCGCCTCGGCTGCCCACCAAAAGGTCGGAGAGCTTGTCTTTGGTGAACGTGCCGTCGGGGCTTCCGAAATCACCCGTGTCAACCGTGAACCCCGCGCCTGGCCCGGTCAGGACAGTGGGAAGAAAGTTGGCGGTCTGAGCGCTGGAAGTCGCCACGATCGGACCACGATTGCCGGCGGCGTCGACCGCTGCCACCGCGAAGAAGTAGCCGAGCTCGATATTCAGATCGGGGACGACAATTGCGTCAGCTACGCCAACCGCGTGCGGCATTCCCGTGAACGGGATGTCTTTGGTGACGATCAAAAGCGGGTTGGATTGGTTCGCCGCGGTCTGATCGAAGTTCGTGTCGTCGATCTTCACCTTGGCGACGCGGACCTGATAACCCGCCACATTCCTGCCGTGGTCATCCGGCGCGTTCCAGGTGAGCGGGAACGACGACTGGCGTCGCTGCTGGTTGGTCTGCATTCCGACCGCGAGGACGGTCACTGCGTCGGGCGGCAACGTATCGACGTTCACCGTCACCGTCCCAACGCCGATCCCGTGTGCCGGGACGTCGTCGGTGGTCGCCGTGAACGTCACCGCTGGCCCTTCCGGAACGACGTTCGTGGTGATCGCCAGGGTGGCATCACCGTTCACGTTCAGCATCGCCGTTCCCAGCGTCGTGGCTCCAATCGAGAACGTGACGTTGGTGCTACCCAGCGCCACGCCGCCCACCGTGACGTGAGCGGTGATTGAGCCCTGCCAGCCGGCTGTTCCGGTATCGGTGTCATCGATGCAGCCGGTGCCGGTGGAGCCGCTGGCGCAAAGCTGCTGGGTTATCAGTGGCGTCGAGAACGACACGGCCGGTGCGCCGCCAACGGTCACGGTGCAAGGTGCCAGCGCCGTCATGTTTCCAGCGGGATCGGTGGCCACTGCCGCCAGGCTGTTCTGGCCTTGATCGAAGTTGACCGCGGTGAACGTGGCCACACCTCCGACCACGGTGGGATTTGAATGGGTGACGGTCGACGCACCGTTGGTCACCGTCAACGTCACGGTGGCCGTATCCGAGTTCAAGGCGACGTCGGTCGTGAACGTTCCCACCGCCTGCTGGAAACTGCCGCACAGCGCCCCCGGCGACAGCAAGGAAATGACCGGCTTCACTGTGTCGACCCAGACATCGAGCGGCGTGCTGCTGCCTGTGGCTGTGGAGAGGTCCGTCAGGTCGACGCGCAGCTCGGTGGCGGCGGTCAAGGCGCCGCTGGCATTTTCCGTGCTCTCGGGCAGCGTGACGCCCGGGAAATTGGCCACGAAGCCCAGTCCGGCTGGGCATTCATTGGCCCCCGCCGCGACCGTCGCGACCGCGCTGCCCAGCGTCACCAGCGATGCGTCGCCGGCGTGCCCCACGAACAGCTGAGCCATGCCGCTGCGATCGCTGCAGGCTTTGACGTTCGTCTGTGCGCCCGTGCCGTTGAGGATGTGCTTGGATGGATCGCTGAACGTTGGCGCATCCGAGACCGGATTGACGATCCGCACGGTCGGCAACGTCGAGGAGCAGGAGACGCCGGTGATGGTCTTGTTGGTGGTGTTTCCGGCGCCATCGTTCAACGTCACAGAAATATCGAACGGCGCGCCGCCCGGGCAGGTGAAATCCACGCAGGCATCGGTACCGACCGCGGCGACGGCGGCGCAGTTGGTAGTGCCGGTGATGCAGAAATTGGTGGCGCGCGCGCCCAGCGACGGCGCCAGATTCACGGCATCGGTCGCTGTGGTTTGGCCGCAGACCTTGAACTTGCCGGCCGTCAGATCCGTCGGTCCGAAGAACGCCCCGTTGGCCGGCTTGGAAATGGTCAAATTGGGCGGTGTCGTATCGACGGTAAACGTGCCCTTCATGGACGACCCGACGACGCCGTTCTTGTCCGTGCACTGGGCGACCACTTCGTACGTTCCGTCAGGAGCCAGTGTGACGCCGCCAAACATTGCCTTGCCGCTGGTGGCGGTCCCGCTGACGGTGCTGACGGTGGCCGGGCTGGCCGCGTTGTCGATCTTCAGGGCCACGGTGCGGCCATCGTCGATGTTGGTCGTCACCTCGAACGCGGTCTGATAGGGCGAGCCGTCCGGGCTGATGCGATCGCCGCCATTGCCGACGGGGATCCCATTCAACGTGGCGTGGGCTGGTTTGCTGATCGTGCAGGCCGGAACGTTGCAATTGACGGTGACCTTGGCCTTGGTGGTGGCGTCGGTGCAGGGCACGGTGCTGGGGAACTGAATCGACAACGACGTGTCCCCCGTCGGCAACTGCACGGCGGAGAACGTGGCCGCGCCGGCGGCGATCTTGGCGGTGGCCACCATGACGTTGCTGGCGAACAGGCTGACGTCCGTTCCATCGGGCGCGTCGGCCGAATTGATCTTCACGTCGTACTGGAATCCATTGGCGCACAGATCGCCGTCCTTGTCGTCGGCCGCGGTCAGCGTCGCTTGGTCCAGCGGTTTGACGAACGCGACCATGAAGCAAGCGCGCGCGACTTCGCTGGTGTCTCCCGGCGCGTCGGTGTTGCCGTCGGCCGGAACGTCGCCAGTTTCCGCGTGATCGGCCGGAACGTCGGCGGTTTCGCTGCGATCGGTCTGGACGTCGCCGGTTTCGCCGGTGTCCGCGCGGTCGGTGATCACATCGCCGGTCTCGGCGCTGTCTACTTTGGCGTCGGCATCTTTGCTGTCGATCCCCGCGTCGCCGGCGTGTCCGCCGCTGCCTCCGCTTCCGGAGCCGCCGGTTCCACCGTCAGGCTGCGCTGGCGTGTCGTCGCCGCAGCCGACTGCGAGCACGCCAAAAAGCACCACGAAGGAAATTGAAGCCAGTCGAAGCCGTCCGGTCACCATAGGGCCTCCGCCGAGGGTCTGTAGACGAAAATGATGGGGCATCTTAGAGATTTTTCCGCACCGTGGCTAGTTACGACGGTGCCAGCAGGCCGGGCTCCTTCGCGAAGCGAATAGTGACCTCCGCTACGCTCGCCGGTTTTTCGACGGGCAAGATGTGGCCGGCATCGGGAAATACAATGACCGTGTGACCCGGTCCGAGAATTTCTGCGGCTGGTGGCGGCACGATCCGATCGTCCGCGCCGTGCAACCACGCCGTCGGACACGACAACGCTTTCAATCGTTCGGTCAGATCGCAGGCGGCGATGGCGGCGTAATCGGCCAGCGTCGTCGCCTTCGTCGCGGCGACGCCGGCCGCGGCGAAGGCGCGGCGCAAAGCGGGCTTTGCCGCTGGCGACAGTCCGTGCTCGGCCAGCCAGGCGGGGAAGCGATCGTAATCGTCTTGGACGACAGCCAGCAGGTCGTGGTGAATCGGCAGCTTCAGTCCGGCGCCGCACAGGACCAGCGCGGCCACCTTGTCGGGCCAGGCCAGCGCCGCCTCGATGGCCACCAGCGCGCCCATCGAATGCCCGATCAGCACCGAACGCCCTAAGCACAGCCCTGCCGCCAGCGCGCCGACGGCGTCGCGATAGCCGGCGATCGACGGCGGCGGCGATCCCATCTCCGCGGCAGGGCTTGGTCCGTGGCCGGGCAGATCAATGGCCACGGCGCGCGTCGCCCGGCCCAGTCGGGCCAGGGTCATCATCCAGATCGCCGAAGAGGCGCCGGCGCCGTGGATCAGCAGAGCCGGTAGGCTTTGGTCATGCGCCTCGCCGCGCTCGGAATAGTGAAGGCGGCCGGTGTGCAGCGAGCGAGCGAACGGCACCGTCACTCCTGGCGCGGCAAGCTTCGGCTAGCCGCCGGCCTTCAGCTTTTTGATCTCGCTGATCAGCGCCGGAATGGCCGCTTCCCAGGTTGTCACGAGACCATAGTCGGCGACCTGGAAGATCGGCGCCTCGGGATCCTTGTTGATCGCGACAATGACCTTCGAGCCCTTCATGCCCGCCAGGTGCTGGATCGCGCCCGAGATCGCCACCGCGATGTAAAGCTGCGGCGCCACCACCTTGCCGGTCTGTCCGACCTGCAGATCGTTCGGGACCATGCCGGCGTCGCAAGCGGCGCGGCTGGCGCCCAAGGCGCCGCCCAACAGATCCGTCAGCTGCTCCAGCACCTTGAAGTTTTCGCCGGCCTTCATGCCGCGACCGCCGGAGACCACCACCTTGGCTTCGCCGAGATCAGGGCGCGCGCTTTTGGTGGCGTGCAGCCCGACCACCTCGGCGCCCAGGGCGTCGATGGTGCCCGGCGACGCGTTCTCGACGGCGCCAGCGCTGGCGGAGGCCGCCGCGGGTGTGAACTCGGTCTGGCGGACGCTGGCGACGATCACGGCGCCGGAAAGCTCGACCTCTTCCAGGGCATTGCCGGCGTACGCGGGCCGGCGAAACCGGTTCGGTCCCAGCACGGCGGTCACGTCGGACGCCATTCCGGCGCCCAGCAGCGCCGCCGCTCGCGGCAAGAAATCTTTTCCCGTCGAGGTGGCCGTGCCCAGCAGGGCGCCGGCGCCCGCGCGCTTGACCGCGTCGGCCAGCAATGGCGCGTGCGTCTCGGCCAGCGGCGCGGCCAGCTTGGGATCGTCATAGGCGATCACCTTGGCGGCATAACGGGCGGCATCCTGCGCCGCCGCGGCGACACCGGCGCCGATCACCACCGCGGTGACAGTGCCGTTTTGTTGCTTGGCCAGCGCGGCGCCTGCCGTCAGCGCCGGCAGCGACGCCGAGCGAATGCCCTTCTCGGTGGTCTCGCAGAAGACGACGACACCGGCCATCAGATCACCTTTGCTTCGTTGTGCAGCTTGGCCACTAACTCCTCGACCGAGGCGACCTTGACGCCCGCCTTACGCGTGGGCGGCGCCTGATACGACACCACCTTCATCAGGGGCGCCGGCGACACGCCCAGGTCAGCCCCGCTGATCTCGCGAATCTCCTTCTTCTTGGCCGCCATGATCCCCTTCAGCGAGGCATAGCGCTGGGTCTCCTCCCATTCGGCGTCAGGACCGGCCAGGGCTTCGTTGCGGACGGCTTTCTTGCCGATGATGCGCAGGTCGACGGTCAGCACGGCCGGCAGGCGCACGCGCTTTTCTTCCACGCCGGCGTCGACCTCGCGGGTGACCGTGGCCGATTTTCCGTCGGTGGCCAAACGCACGCTGGCCAAAAACGTCGCCTGCGGCCAGTTCAAAAGGCCTGCCAGGATCTGTCCCACCTGGTTCGAATCTCCGTCGACGGTCTGCTTGCCCAGGATGACCAGATCCGGTTTCTCGCGATCGACCACCGCCCGCAGGACCCGCGCCACGGCGTCGGCGTCCAGGGCACCGTCGTCGCCACTGACCAGGATGCCGCGGTCGGCGCCCATGGCCAGGACGCCGCGCATCTGCTGGGTGACGTCCTTGGGGCCGACGCCCACCACCACGACTTCGCCGGAGCGCTCGCCGCCTTTGCCTTTTTCGGTCAGGCGCAGGGCGGTCTCGACGGCGTATTCGTCGAAGGTGTTGACCTGCCAGGTGGCGGCGGAAAGGTCGATGCCGCTGCCGGCGAACTTCAGCTTTTGCTCAGGGTTCGGGACCCGTTTGCACGTGACCAGAATTTTCACGCCGCCAGGTTACCCCACGGCAAGGCGCAACGCCTCTTCCATGCAGAAAAGGATCTCGTCATCGATGTCGATCAAATAGACCGTGGCCGGCTTGGGCTGGCGGTGCGCGCGCAGCTCGTCGACCATGGCGCGGGCGGCGTCTGCCGGGTCCACGCCGCCGAGGCCCGTGCCCATCCCGGGGATGGCAATGACCTCGAACCCGTGGCGGGCGGCGGCCAGCAGCGCGGCGCGGGTGGCGCGGCGGACGTTCTCGACGCCGATCTTCGTTCCCGGCTGCTCCATCGTCGGCGCGTGGATGACGTGTTTGGCCCACAGCTGCCCGCCGTTGGTGACCACGGCTGCTCCGACGGCGATGGGAGCGAGCGACATGGCTTCGCGCTGGACGGTGGGACCGCCTTTGCGTGACAGGGCCGCTGCCACCCCTCCACCCATGATTCCTAGCGAGTTGGCTGGGTTGACTACCGCGTCCACAGCCATCGCGGTGATGTCGCTTTTGGCGAGATGTATCTGCATGTGCAGGACGAGACGGGCCAGCAGATTACCATCTTCTCTCGCTTCGGCGAAGAAAAGTGGCGTGCCCTGTGCGGCGAGGCCCGCAAAAGCGGTGTGGCGCTGGCGCTCACCGCGAACGCCTCTGCTTGCGGCCGATTGCCTAGTTGAACAAACGATCGAGCTCTTGCTCGACCTTGCGCGAATCGGAGGCGCGCGCCACCGATAGCTCTTGCACGATAAGGCCCCGGGCGGTGTCCAGCATGCGCCGCTCGCCGAATGACAACGGCTTGAGGCCCTTCAGTCGATAAAGATCGCGGAAGACCTCGGCCACCTCGAACAGCGAGCCGGACTTGATCTTCTCCATGAACCCGCGATAGCGCCGGTTCCAGGTCTGACGGTCGATGTGGATCTCCTTGTCGCGGAGGATCTGCATCACCTCTTTGATCTCATCCTGACCGGCGATCGGTCGCAGACCGACCTGCTCGGCTTTGTCGGTGGGGACCAAGATGCGCAAGCCGTTGTCCATTGCTCGCAGGACGTAGAAGCTTTGGATCTTTCCGAAGATCTCTTTCTTCTCGATCCCGACGATCTCGGCCACACCTTGGGATGGGTAGACTGCTTTGTCTCCGATTGAGAATTCGGCTGACACGTCCTGTCCTCCTTCACGCACTTCCAAAAATCGCGCAGTCCGCCCCATCACCAACCCGCCGCTGCCGCGTTGCCCTTCCCCCCAATGACAACGCAACACACGGTAACCGCTGATGAAACATCAAGACAGCCTACGTTGGCCCACAACGGTACTGCTGTCAGGAGAACTCTGTCAAGACAGGATTCCGCCTGCGCCGCTCGAAATTTGCGGGAATTTACCGTAGGGCAGCACCTTTACTGGAGAAGGGAAGTCGCGTTGCGATTGAGCGGCCGATCGAGTCAACGGTGGTTTACCGCCCAGTGATGCCACGCTTTCGGTTTTCCGCGGCCTGCGCGATCGGCTAATGTCGCTGACCGATGGCGCGGTATGCCTACGAGGATGCGACCGACCGGGTCAGGCTGCGGGCCGGCTCGGGTGGTGGGTGGATTCGGATGTTCTGGTTCGCGGTCGCCGCAGCGGCGCTGGGCTTTGCCGGCTATGTGTTCGCGGTGCCCTATCAACGCGTGATGAACGCGCTCGTCCAGCGCACCAGCGAGCTCGGCGAGGCGCGCGTCGCCTCGGAGGCGGCCGTCGCCGAGCGCGACAAGCTGAAGGCGGACGTGATCCGCCTGGAAGCGGGGGCCAAAGACAAGGAGGCCGCCGACGCCAAAAAGCGTGGCGGTGCCGACGCGCTGGGCACCTTGTTCAAGGCGTCTTTGGAAGAGCTGGGAGCCGCCGTCTCCGTCGACGCTGGCCACGTGGCGATCAGTTTTCCCGCCGACAAGATCATCGACAGCAACGGCATCGACGTGTCCGACGCCGGTCAGACGGCGCTGAAGGTTCTGGCCGGCGCGCTGAAGAAGAATGGCGGCAACGCGCGCGTCAAGGCCCAGTTCAGCAATACGCCGCCGCCCAAGGATCTGCGTAGTCTGTTCAAGACCGCCGGCGAAATGTCGGCGGTGCGCGCGGCGCGGGTGATGTCAGTGCTGCACGATGCGGGCATCGCGCCCGAACACCTGGCCACCTTCGGCGAAGCGGACAAGCCCATCGCCCGCCCGCCGGCGCGTGGCAAGAAGGCGCCGCCGCCGCAACCGCCTCCCGATCGCGTGGACATCGAGATCGATCCGGACTGACGCCGTGGCTGCGCGGCGCCTGGTCCTGGCGGCCCTGGGCCTTGCCGTCGGCGCGGCGGTGGCGTCGCCGGCGCGGGCCTACGACTTCACCATCGACGTGCAGACCATCGGGCAGGGCTATCAGGTGCGCGGCTACGCGCCGAGCGGCAGCAACGAACTGCTCACCCGTCGTCGGCTGACCCAGTATTTGAACCTGAACGTCACCGACATCGCGCCCGATCGCTGGCACCCGGACGGCGCCGATCGCAACGTCCTCACCGTCGACGTGTCTTTGCGCTTCGACAGCGATTTTGGCGGCTACCTGCTTTCGCGACCCACCGGTCCCGACGAGATCCGCGAGCTCAAACAAAACCACCTCGACGTCCTTTACGCGTATCTGGCCGGCCGGGATTTTGGGGGGCGAGTTGATTTTCAGCTGGGCCGCCAGATGCATTTCGATCTGGTCGACTTTTACGCCTTCGACGGCGGCGACGTGACGGTGCGCGTGCACCGGCCGCTGGTGGTCGAGGCCTTCGCCGGCACCGAGGTGCGCGGCGAGCGGCCGTTGTCGTCGCCGATCTACGAATTGGATGGCACCAGCATCGGGTCACAGGATCCGGCCACGCGCCCCGACCAGAACACGGTGCTGCGCCCGCTGGCCGGCGCCGCACTGGCCATCGATGGATGGGCGCCGCTGTCCGCGCGCTTGGCCTACCGGCGCATGTGGTCAGCGACGGCCGACCAGCAACAGGGCGAGCCGTCGACGGGCATCAACGACGAGAAGCTGGCCCTGACGGCGAACCTGGCGCTGGGCGGACGCGTGTACGCCTCGCTGGGGCTGCGATACAACATCTTGCTTGGCCTTCTCGACGATCAGCAGGCGGCGCTGCAGGTGCGCCTGTCGTCGCGCCAGTCGGTCAGCGCCGAGTACGTCTATCTAGCGCCCACCTTCGACGGGGACTCGATCTGGAACATCTTCTCGACGGGCGCCTACCGCGATGCCCGCGCGGCGTATGAATTGAACGTGGGCACCGGATTGCGATTGTCGGCTCGGGCCTTCGTCCGCTTCTTCGAGACCACGCCCGGCGAGATCGTGGGCGGGCAAGACCTGGCCGCCGATGGCCCAAGCGGCCGACGCGCCACTGGTGGCAGCGTGGGCGCGCAGTGGCGCACCGACCACGGCATGCTGCGCCTGGACGGCTATTACGATGATGGATACGGCGGACGCAAGGCTGGCGGCGATCTGTCGGGGCGTTATCTGGCGCGCTGGCGCACGCTGGAGCTGGAAGGGCGACTGTCCGGTTGGACGTGGCGCTCCGATCAGCAGCCTGAAACCGATCGGGGCGTGGTGTTCGGCGCGCAGGCCGGCGGGCGCTTCCTGATCGCCGCTGGCATGCACCTCCATTTGCTGGCCGAGGACAACGTGGGGACGCTTTACCGCGCGCAGTACCGCGGCCTGGCGGTGTTCGAGCTGGACGTGTCCCTGTGACGGCGCCAAACAAAATAGTGGGCGTGGCGATCGTCGTGCTGGCCGCGGCGGTCGGTGGTTTTGCGGCGTGGGCCAGTGGGCCGGTGCAAAAGCCGTCGATGGTCATCTACCCGCCGGCTGAGATCCCCATCGCCTTCGATCACGCGCAGCACGCACGCCTGGGCGTGACCTGCGCGAGTTGCCATCAGCTGGCGACCTCGTCGACGTCGGCCAGTGACGATCTGCTGCCACCCGAGGCGGCGTGCCGCGACTGCCACAAGATCGATCGCACGCGGCCGGCCAAGGAGGTGCCGAAGGGGCAGCCCGCGGCGCGCTGCATCGCCTGCCACGTCGGCTGGTCGGGCGCCGACCCGCTGAGCGAGCCGCCGCGTCCGTTGCTGCCGACGGCGAATCTGAAATTCAACCACAAGCTGCATTTGGCGCGCGGCATGGGCTGCGAGCTTTGCCACGCGAACACAACGATGACCGCGACCGGCGCGGCGTCAGATCCACCGATGATGGCGCTGTGCCTGGGTTGTCACGACGGCAAGCAAGCCAGCGCGCGCTGCGCCGCCTGTCACCTGACCTTGCCGGACGGGCGGCTGAAGACGGTCTTTCCGGTTAACGCCAGCGCCGGCGTCGACGGTCCGGGCGTGCGCAAGCTGGCCCCGTCGGGCAGCCTGCGCGGGTTCGACGCCCACACCATGGGTTTTCGCAACAACCACAAAGAAGCCGGCCGCGACGAAGGGTACTGTTTGACCTGCCACCGCCGCACCGAATGCGTCGACTGCCACGGCGGGGTGGTGCGTCCGTTCGACATTCACCCGTCGGACTACGTCACGTTGCACGCGGTGGACGCGCGACGGAACACCCCCGACTGTTCGTCGTGCCACCGCAATCAAAGCTTCTGCCTGGGTTGCCACCAGCGCAGCGGCGTGGCCTCCGATCCGTCGGGCGGTGTGCCCGGGCGGCAGCCGGCGAATCCGTTCGGCACCGGCACGCAGGTGAAGCGGTTTCACCCGCCGAACTGGGTCCGCGATTCATCGGGCACCATCATCGCCAGGCCCAGCGCCGCCAGCCACAGCCTGGCGGCCAAACGAAACATCAGCGCCTGCGTCTCCTGCCACCGCGAGGAGACCTGCCTTGAATGCCATTCGAACGATCCGACCGGTGGCGCCCATTTCGACCCGCACGGCCCCGCCTTCGCCGGCTCTCTGCGCTGCCGCTCCCTGGCCAGCCGCAACCAGCGCGCCTGCCTCAAATGCCACGCCCTTGGCGATCCACAGCTGACCTGCAACCGTTGAGGGACTGACTCGCTTCCGTTTACGACCCGTGCCAGTAGCGGATCCGGCCAGTGTCGGTATGGACGAATTGAGAGTGCGGGTAAAAGCCGACGCCGCCGGCGTGCAGCGAGCGCACATAGTGCAGAACGTTCTTCGTGGCCACACCGCGGATGCGAAAGTCGACAGCGTTGCCTTCCATGTGCTGGCTGTGGCGCGCCACCTGGTGGCCTTTCTTGCGCAGCATCAGGTTGTACTTAGGCGAGCGGTAACCGGAGACCACCTCGATGCGCTTGGCGGAGAACTTTCCCGCCACGCGCGCCAGCACGTTCAGCAGGCGTTCGTCCATGTGGGTGGCCTGGTTGGTGTAATGGTCGCGCAAGAAATTGTGAAACCGACTTTCGGTGGAATCACCGGGGAGGATCGGCAGCGCTTCGTGCGTCCACACGTTGTAAAGCGTGGTCACCGGTTCGACGCGGTCGCCGGGTCGGCCTTCGGGCGCCTCGGCGGCGGCGCCGCGCCCTTTGCGGGCCGAATGGCGGTTCGCCACCACCGCGTGCCTGGTCAGATCAGCGTCGCTGGTGTGAAAGTCGGGGCGCAGAGTTTTCTCGCGCAGCCACTCTTCCTTCTTCGATAGCACGCGCGGCTCGCCGGGAACAAAGTGCTCGGCGCGCGCGGTCACTACGTCGAAAACACCGTCGTCAGAATCGGGTGCGTCGGGCGTGCTTTCGTCCGCGCCTCCCATCACCGTCGGAGGCTGCTGCGACAAAGCGAAGACCGCGACCACCCAGAGCACGATTTAAGTATAACCCTCGGCGCAAGTTATTTGAATCTTGAGTTCGCCCTCTTTTGCTTCAATGGGGCGACGATCACGCCGGCGCTTTGCGCCCGAGCGCCATCAACTGATTCAAAGAACCAGAGGTGAACCCCGCCAGGTCCAAGGCCACGAAGGTGAACCCTTGCCGGCGGCCCAGCGCGACGATCGCTTGTCGCACACCTGGGTCAAGGACACGCGGCATGTCAGGCTGGTCGATCTCCAGACGCGCCACGTCGCCGTGGTACCGCACCCGCAATTGCCGGAAGCCCAGTGCGCGCAACCCATCTTCGAAGCCGTCCACCTGGCGCAGGCGGTCGGCGGTGATCTCCGTGCCGTAAGGAAAACGCGACGACAGACAAGCGAGCTGCGGCTTGTCCCAGGTGGGCAGGCCCAGGTCACGCGACAGCTGCCGCACGTCTGCCTTGGTCAACCCGGCTTCGACCAGCGGGTGGCGGGCGCCCCGTTCATCGGCGGCGGTCAACCCGGGGCGGTGATCGCCGAGATCGTCGAGATTCGTGCCCAGCAGCACCTCGGCCAGGCGCATCGTCTCGGCTTTCGGCTGAGCGATCTCCAGAAGTTCGGCCTTGCAGTGATAGCAACGGTCGGTCGGGTTGGCGGCGAAGCCCGGCCGTTCCATTTCATTGGATTCGACCAGCTCCAGCCGCGCGCCGATCAGCGTCGCCAGCTCCGCCGCCGCCGCGCGTTCGCTTTGCGCCATGGTCACGGACACCGTGGTCAGGGCGACGCAACGATCGCCAAGAACGTCGTGCGCCACCCGCAAGAGCAGCGTCGAATCGACGCCCCCCGAAAAACAGACCAGCGCCGATTGATAGCCGCCGATGATGGCCTGCAGCCGAAGGTGTTTGTCTTCCAGGGTGGCGGCGGCAAGCGGTGTAGAGGTGCCGGGCGCGTTCGGCATGGCGGTCATCCAGTATAAGTCACGCTGGGCGCGGCGACAGAAATCCGCTCGGCGGCGGCGGTGACCGCGGCCACTTCGGCGGCCATGTCCAGCTTGGCCTCGGCGCGTTCGACGTCTTGCAGGCGGGCGCGCGTGGCTGGGTGCAACGGCACGAACAGCGAACAGCAATCGTCGAAGGGAAGGATCGACGTCTCGAAGGTGTCGATGCGGCGGGCCAGGGCGGTGGTCTCGACCTTGTCGAACGTGACCAACGGGCGCAGCACCACCCGGCGGGCAGCGGCGTCGATCACCGCCAGGTTTTGCACCGTCTGGCTGGCCACCTGGCCCAGGTTCTCGCCGGTGACCAGCGCCTCGGAGCCGAGAGTGTCACCGACGGCGTCCGCGATGCGCATCATCGCGCGGCGATAAAGCACCACCGCCAGCTCGGCGGGGCCGGCGTCGCGCAGCCGCTTCTGCAAGTCGGTGAAGCCGACCACCGTCAGCGTCCGCACCGCTTGCCAGCGCGCCAGCGTGCGGGCCAGGGTCAGCACCTTGTCCTTGGATTTCTCGCCCACGTACGGCGGCGAATGAAAATACACGGCATCCAGCAGCAGCCCGCGCTTGGCGGCCAGCCAACCGGCCACCGGCGAATCGATCCCACCCGACAGCAACAGCAGGCCGCGCCCCGCGCTGCCGACCGGCAACCCGCCCGGCCCGTCGACGGCATCGGCGTAGACGAACGCGCGGTCGGTGCCGATCTCCACGCCGATGGTCAGCACCGGGTGGTGGACATCGACAGCCAGGCCGGTGGCGGCGACGATCTGGGCGCCCACCAGGCGCGAGACCTCGGGGGAGGGCAGCGGAAACCGTTTGTCTGAGCGACGGCTTTCGACCTTGAAGCTGGCCGGTCGGGCGCGCGCCGATGCATGTTGCGCTTCAGCGACAGCGGCCCGGCTGATCGCTTCGATGTCCGCCGGAACCACCGTGGCCAACGACAGCGACACCAGCCCGAACACCCGCCGCACCCGCGCCGCCGCTTCGTCGACCACCGCGTCGTCGACGAACACCACCACGCGCCCGTGCGGCGCCTCCACTCGCACCGACGGCACGCCGGCCAGCGCGGCGCGGACGTTGTGCAGCAAGATGCCTTCGAATCGCTTGCGGTTGCCGCTTTTGAGGAAGATCTCGCCGTAGCGGCAAAGGAGGGCCCGACTCATCGTGTGCGCTTCTACCGTTCCGGACGCCGCTTGGCCACGGGCAAGTCGAGGCGGTCGGCGTTCGCGTCAGGCAGACTACCGACGCCGTCTCGCCGTCACCGTCGGTGCCACCTCGGCGATGGCGGCTCGCAGCGCCGCCACCGCGTCGTCGATCTCGGCGGCGGTGGTGTCGCGTGAAAGCGAGAATCGTAGGACCGCGGTTCGTTCGCCGACGCCGACCGCGCGCAGGACGTGGCTGGGGCCGCGCGTGCGCGACGCGCAGGCCGAGCCGGCGGACGCATACACGCCGCGCGCTTCCAGCGCGTGCAGCACCGCCTCGGCGGGGAATTCGCCGACGATCATTGAACTGATGTGCGGGGCGCGGGCGGCGCCGCTGACGGTCGGGCGGGCGCCGGCGATCGCCGCGCTGATTTTTTCTTCCAGGCCATCCCGCAGCGCCGCGATCGCCGCCGGCCCGTCGCCGTCGCGAAACGCCGCCGCGCGCGCCGCCGCGCGACCGAGGCCCACCCACCCGGGCAGGTTCTCGGTCCCCGAGCGCAGGCCGCGTTCTTGGCGGCCGCCGTCCCACAGCGGCCGCAGGGTGACGCCGGGGCGGACCCACAATGCACCGGCACCTTTCGGTCCATGAATCTTGTGGCCCGAGATGGCGATGGTGTCGGCGCCCAGGCTGGGCGCGCGAAATGAGACGAAGCCGAAGGCCTGAACCGCGTCGACGTGCAGGTGTGGGCGGCGTGCGCCCGGACCGCCGGCCGCAGCGGCGCGGGCCAGCGCCGCCGCCACCGCGCGCACCGGTTGCAACGTGCCGAGCTCGTTGTTGGCCAGCATCAGCGCCACCACCGCGGTGTCGGGGCGCAGCGCCGCCGCGATCGCTTCGACGTCGACGGCCCCGTTCGACGCCGGTGCGACAGTGGTCAGCGCGAAGCCCTGCGCCACCAGCGCCTCTGCCGTGCGCAGCACCGCCGGGTGTTCGATGGCGCTGACCACCAGATGCCGCCCGCGCGTCCGACCAGCGGCGCCCAGAACACCGAGCGCGTCCGCCTCGGTGCCGCCGCTGGTGAAGACGATCTCGCAGGCGCTGTCGGCGCCCAGCGCCTGCGCCACCTGGCTTCGGGCTTCCTCGATGGCCCGCGCCGCCGCCGCGCCCAGCCCGTGCGCCGACGACGGATTGCCGAAATGCTCCCGGGCAGCGGCGGCCTGCGCGTCCATTACCTCAGCGGTGGGGGCGGTCGAGGCAGCGTTGTCCAGGTAAATCATTGGACAATCATAGCCCGGGGCAGGCGACCCTTGGCCCGCCGTGCTTTTTTGAGGTACATCGTTAAGGTGGACATAGGCGGCCGTGCCAAGAAGATCCTGCACGCGGTCGTGTCGGAGTACCTGGCTACCGGGGAAGCGGTGGGCTCCCAAACCGTCACCCGGCGGTATGGTCTGGAGGTGTCCGCCGCCACCGTGCGCAACGTGATGGGCGATCTGGAAGAGATCGGCCTGCTTCGCCACGCCCACACGTCTGGCGGTCGCATCCCCACCGACCGCGGGTTGCGCTATTACGTCGACACCTTGTTGCGCGTGCGCAGCCTCAGCAGCGGTGAAAAAGAGGAGATCCGCGAACGCTTCACCAGCGGCGCGCCCGACGTCCCGGACATGATGCAACGGACGTCGCGCCTTTTGCGCGAGCTTTCCCACCTGACCGTGGTCGTGCAGGCCCCGCGCCCCGATACCGACACCATCGACCACGTCGAGTTCGTGCGTCTGCGCGACGAACAGCTGCTGGCGGTGATCGCCTCGTCCAGCGGCCAGATTCAAAACAAGCTGGTTCCGGTGGACGGGCCGGTCAGCGCCGCCGACCTCGAGCGCATCAATAACTACCTCAACACGCTGGTGGCTGGCCTGACGCTGGATCAAGTGCGCGCCCGCCTGACCGCCGAGATCGAGAGCGATCGCGCTGCCCACGATCAGTTGATGGCCCGCGCCCTGCAACTGGCCACGGCCGCCGTCCCGGTGGAAGCGCCGTCGGCGGTGTTCGTCGACGGACAGTCGAATCTGTTGTCCGGCAACACCGACCTTGAACGGGCCAAGGTGCTGCTGCGAACACTGGAAGAAAAAGATCTGCTGGTGCGCCTGCTGGATCGGACGCTGAGTGCGCCCGGCATCTGCGTCTTCATCGGCGCCGAGGCCAACCTGGCAGATTTGACGGATATCTCGGTGGTGGCCGCGCCGTATGGCGGCGAAGGCCGCGCTCTCGGCACCATCGGCGTCATCGGCCCATCGCGGATGAACTACTCGCGGGTGATTCCGCTGGTGGATTTCACCGCCGAGATGATATCCGACGCTCTCACCAAGACCTGAGACCCGAACCTGCAACCGTGAAACCACCTTGGCCCCGACGGATCCAAAGACCAATCATGACTGACAACACTTCCTCTACTGGCGGCGCGAACGGCGCTGACGACAAAACCGAAGACGGCGTCGACAACGGCGCCCCCGCTGCCAACACGCCCGAAGAAAAGATCGCCGCGCTGACTGCCGAGCGCGACGAGATGAAAGACCGCATGCTGCGCGTCGCGGCCGAGTTCGAGAACTGGAAAAAACGGGCGCGCAAAGATCAAACCGACGGCGAGGCGCGGGTGCGCGAAGGGGTCCTGAAAGATCTGCTGGACGTCGCCGACAACCTGGATCGCGCGGTGACTGCCCAGGGCAGCGGCGATGGAAAGGTCGACGCCGCGGCGTTGTTCAAGGGCGTCAACCTGGTGCTGCGTCTTTTCCAGCAGAAGCTGGAACGTTATGACGTCAAGCCGTTCGAGGCCAAAGGCCAGCCGTTCGATCCGAAGGTGCACGAAGCCATCTCCAAGGTGGCGTCGGCGGACGTCCCGGCCGGTTCGGTGGCCAGCGAGTTCCAGAAGGGTTATCGCATCGGCGAACGTCTACTGCGCCCGGCGATGGTGGCGGTGTCCACCGGCCCGGCAGGCGGCGCTGCGGAGGAGAAGGGTCAGGCTTGAGTCGCGTCTTGGGGCGGGTGCTGGGGATTGATCTGGGGACCACTCAGTCACGCGTGGCGGTCGTCGACGCCGACGGCCCGGTGGTGATTCCGAACGCCGAGGGCAAGCGGTCCACGCCGGCTGTGGTGGCCTTCCGGGGCCAATCCGCCGACGAGATCTGGGTGGGCGCCAGCGCCGAGCAGCAGGTGCGGACCAACCCGCGCAGCACCATCCGGGCGGTCAAGCGCCTCCTCGGCCGCAAGATCGACGACCCCGAAGTGAAGCGCCACCGGCAGGACGTCGCCTACGAAATCATTGCCGCGAAGAACGGCGATGCGTGCGTGCGCGTGCGCGGACGGCGCTACACACCGGCGGAGATCGTGGCGATGATCTTGCGCGACCTCAAGGCCAGCGCTGAACGCGCTCTGGGCGAGCCGGCGACGCACGCGGTGATCAGCGTGCCGTCGTACTTTGATGAGGTGCAACGCCAGGCCACGCGCCAGGCGGCGGCGCTGGCCGGGCTGGATCTGCTGCGGCTGGTGAACGATCCCAGCGCGGTGGCGTTGGCCTATGGGCGCGACGGCCAGCGCGGGCCGCGCGACGAGGATCGGGTGGCGGTCTACGATTTCGGCGGCGGCACCTTCGACCTGGCGCTGCTGACGCTGCGCGGGGCCGAAGTGGAGACGCGCGCCGTTTGGGGCGACGGCTTTCTGGGCGGCGAGGATTTTGATCAGCGCATCGCCACCCATCTGGCCGATCTCTTTCACGGCAAGCACGGCCTGGATCTGCGTCAGGATGAGACGGTCATGCAGCAGTTAAAACGTCTGGCCGTGACGGCGAAGCACGCGTTGTCGGATGCCGACGCCACCGACGTGAATTTGCCGGTGGCGGTGGGCGGGCGCCCATCGCCGACCCCGCCGCCTCCGCCCGTGGCGGCGGGCGCCAGCAAGCGGCCACCGCGGCGCCGGCAAGGCACGCCGCACGCGCTGTCCGTCACCCTGACCCGGGCTGAGCTGGAATCCCTGACCAAGGATCTCGTCGACCGCACGCTGTTCCCTTGCGAAGCGGCGTTGCAAGACGTCGGGTGGAGGGCCGAAGAGGTGGACGCGGTGATTGTCTCGGGTGCGCAAGGGCGCATGCCGCGCGTGCGGGGAATGCTGGCCGAGGTGTTCGGCAAGCGGCCCATCGTCCTTGACGACGACGCGGCGGCGGTGGGCGCGGCGATCATCGGCGAGCGTCTGCGGGCGTCGGGCCCGGAGTCCGGCGTGATCGAGCGGGTGGCGGTGGCCCTGGGCGTGGAGACAGCCGGCGGCGTGTTCACCCGTTTGTTGCCCAAGAACACGCCGTTGCCGGCGTCGCGGGCCCAGCTTTTCTCGACGGTGGCGGACGACCAAACCCAAATTTTGATTCACGTCGTGCAAGGCGAGCGCGAGATGGCCGCCGACAACAAGAGCCTCGGTCGTTACCGCATCGGCCCGTTGCCGCGGGCACCGCGCGGGACGCCGCAGATCGCGGTGCAGGTGTCGATGGACGAAAGCGGCCTGGTGCAGGTGGCGGCCAGCGATGTGCAGACCGGCCAGCGCCAGGACATCTCGGTGGCCGAGCCGATGGGAACGGGAGGGTAGTTTCCTGACCCGCGATTATTACGAGATCCTGGGCGTCGATCGCCAGTCGTCGGACGGGGAGATCAAGGCCGCGTATCGCAAGCTGGCCTTGAAGTTCCACCCCGATCGCAACCCGGGCGATCGCCAGGCCGAGGAGCAATTCAAGGAGCTGTCGGTGGCGTATGCCG
Organism: Polyangia bacterium; assembly: GCA_036268875.1. GTDB lineage: Bacteria > Myxococcota_A > Polyangia > Fen-1088 > Fen-1088 > DATKEU01. Next base: position 23,075 of record DATATI010000008.1, read on the forward strand.
TGCTGTCCGACGGCGATCAGCGCGCCCGTTACGATCGCTTCGGGCCGGTCGACGGCCAGGCGCCTTTCGGCATGGCGGCCGACATCGCCAGCGCGACAGAGTTCTTCGACGCCATCTTCGGCGATCTGTTTGGCCTCGGGCGCAAGCGCACCGCCGCCGGGCGCGACCTGCGCTACACGCTGGAGCTGGACTTTGAAGAGGCGGCGCTGGGCTGCGAGAAGACCATCAACTTCGAACGCGCCGAGGACTGCGGCGACTGTCGCGGCAGCGGCGCGGCCGGCGGGGCGGCGGGGCTGATTCGCTGCGAGCGCTGCAACGGCGAAGGAGTGATCCGCAAGAAGGCGGGCTTTCTGGCCAGCCGGCGCGAGTGCCTGGCCTGCGGCGGCACCGGCGAGGTCCCGCGTGTGCGTTGCAAAACGTGTGAAGGCGCCGGCCTGGTCGATCGCCAGCGGCAGTACCGGATTCGCATTCCGCCCGGATCGACCGGCGGCACCACCCAGCGCGTGTCGAAGGAAGGCTCGCCCGGGCGGCGCGGTGGTCCTTCGGGCGATCTGCACATCATCACGCGCGTGCGGCCGCACCCCATCTACAGCCGCGAGGGCGACGTGCTGGCCATCGAGGTGCCGGTGTCCTTGGTCGAAGCGGCGCTGGGCGCCGAGGTCGACGTGCCGGTGCTGGACGGCGCCGTGCGCATGCGCATCCCGGCCGGGACCCAGTCGGGTTCGGTGTTTCGACTGCGCGGCAAGGGGTTTCCGCTGGCGGCGGGCACGCCGCGCGGCGACGCCCACGTGCGCGTGGTGGTCGAGACGCCGGTGATGTTGCCAGCTGAGGCGGCGCGTCTGCTGGAGGCGGTCGGTTCGTTGCTGGCGGACGAGACGCTGCCGCGCCGTCGCGCCTTTCAACAGGCCAGCGCGCGGGCGGTCGCCGCCACGGTCGACGCTGGCGAAAAAGATCCGCGCCGCGGACGTTCGGAGACCGGGTGAGCGCGCCTCGATTGGCGGAAGCCGCTGCGCCCGCGCGTCGAAAGCCACGCTATCTGCTGCATGTCGGCCTTTTCCTGGCCACATTTCTCACCACCACGGCGGCGGGCGCGTTGTACGTCCACGGCGCGAGCATCCGGCCCATCGCCGACGGCCTGCCGTACTCGGTGCCGTTGCTGCTGATCTTGGTTTGTCACGAGTTCGGTCACTACTTCGCGGCGCGCGCTCACGGAGTCGAAGCCTCGCTGCCGTTCTTCATCCCGCTGCCGCCCGGTTTCGGCCTGGGCACCATGGGCGCGGTGATCGGCATGCGCAACGTGACCAGCGACCGGCGCAAGCTGATCGACATCGGCGCTGCCGGTCCCCTGTGCGGCCTGATCGTGGCCATTCCAGTGATCTTGTACGGTCTGTCGCTGTCGAAGGTGGCTCCCGCCGTTCCGCACAGCATTCAAGAGGGCAATTCGCTGCTGTACGCGTCCTTGAAGTTCATCTCCAAGGGCATGTGGCTGCCCGGCCACGACAAAGACGTCTTCATGCACCCGACCGCCTGGGCTGGCTGGGCGGGGCTGCTGGTCACGATGATCAATCTTTTACCCATCGGTCAGCTGGATGGCGGGCACATCGCCACCGCCTACTTTGGCAACCGCTATCGAAAATTTGCCGCCGTCTTGCACCGCTTGTTGCCCTTGATGGCAGTGGGAACTTTTGTCTGGGTGTATCTGACCGTTCGGGCGGAGGCGGGCGCGCACTGGGATTGGATGGAGGGCGTGGAGATCTCCTTCGGTGGCGCGCTGCCCTGGGTGATTTGGTTTTTGATCGTCGGCGGCGTCGGGCGTCTGGCCGGCGGCGGCGATCACCCGCCCGTCGACGACAAACCATTGCCGCGCAGCCGGCGCGTCTTGTTCTGGGTGGTGGTGGTGGCCTTCGTCGCCATCTTCATGCCGGTGCCGTACCGCGAGACCCTGGCCGGCAGCGATTCGGCCGCGCCGCCCGCTGCTTCCGTCGCGCCGGACCCGCCGCCCGCCGCGCCATGAAGGTCGCCCCGTTCGACCTTTCGCTGGAAGAGATCCGGCGCAATCTGGAAAGCCTGCGCCGGCCGCTGCGCATCGCCATCTTGCGCGCCCGCAACCCGTTCAACGTCGGCGCCATCATCCGCGTGGCGCATTCGTTCCTGGTGCGCGAGATCGTCCTCATCGGCACCGAGCCGTATTACCAGCGCGCCTCCATGGGCATGGAGCGTTTCGAAAATCTGGTCACCATCCCGACCGAGGCGGATTTTCTGGCCCGCGTCCGCGCCCAGGGCGGCAAGTTGGTGGTCTTCGAAAAAGAGTCCGCCAAATCCAACCTGTGGCAAACCCCGCTGCCCGACGATTGCACCATGGTCTTCGGCAGCGAGGTGGACGGGGTCTCGGGCGCGATCGTCGCTGCGGCCGACCTGGTCGTCGCCATTCCCATGTATGGCATCAACCATTCGTTCCCCGTCACCGTCGCCGCCGGCATCGCCATGGCCGAGTGGACGCGGCAGCACTACGAAAAGCGCTAGGAAAAGCCCTTAAGCCGACGGCAGGTGGCCCGCGGTCCAGCGATTGATGGCCACCAGGGCGCGGGGCCCGGTGCGATCGGCGGACGCGGCGATCATCAAGCCCAGCAGCAAGAGCGGGCTTATCAGGCGGCCGTACGAGAACGGAAAAAAGTCGAACGTCGGCAGCAAGTATTCCAGCAGGTAAGCCAGGCCGAAGATCGACCACTGCCCGACCGACGTCAGCGCCGCCGCCGTCACCAGATACGGCAGCGCCGCGAACACGGCGTGGTGCTCCCAGACCAGCGGCGACATCATCTGCATCAGCACCAGCGTCGGCGGCAAGGCGTTCAAGAGCAGCGCCTCGGTCGACGGCGCGCCCTCGCCGGTGAAGGTCCGCGCCTGCACCGCGCGAACCGCAGCGGTGATGGCCAGCGCCGCGATCAGCGCCTTGCCCACCAAGACCAGCGGCGCGACCAGGCCGTCGCCCGCCGCCAGCAGCAACACCGAGCCACGCACCCACGAATCGACCGAGTTGTCGCGGAAGGTGAGGCCGTTGGCCTGATAGACGCTGGCCAGGTTGTGCAGGAAATCGTGGTACGGGCCGACGCCGCTCACCGCCACGGTGGCCGCGCCGATCGCCGCCAGCCAGACCACGAACCACGCCAACCAGCGCCAATCCCGCGCCAGCAAGATCAATCCCGCCAACAGCACGGGCGACACTTTGAAGTGCGCGGCCAGCGCCAACGCCAGCGCCGACAGCGCCCGGGCGCGCGGATACGCCAGCAGAAAGATGAAGATCAGGTTCACCACGTGCAGGTTCACCTGCGTGTAGCCGAGCGAGCGCAGGATCGGCACGTTCGCCACCATGAAAAGAAAGGTCGCCAGTGTCGCCGTCGCTCCGTTCAGAGCGTACCGGCGCAGCGCCAGCCGCAGCAGAAAATAGAAGGCGCCCAGCGAGAGGACGTTCAGCAGCCAGCACAGATCGAAGACCAGCTTTTCGCCGAGAAAGACAAACGGCCGCAGCACAGTGGCCCAAAACGGGGGGTAAAGGTAACGGGCGTGCAGCGGCTCGCCGCGGGCCAGGTTGCGGGCGGCCAGAAAATAATCCTGCACATCACCGTAAACGCCGCGCTCGCGCAGAACGTTGAGGTAGAGAAACGCCACGGCAAAAAAACCGATCGCTTCCAGCGCATTGCCCCGGTGCAAGCGCCCGCGCGCCAGCAGCAGGGCCAAAAGACCGCCCAGGCTCCAGGTCAGCGCCACGGCCAGCAAGGTGACGTTCAGATCGCTGAGCGGCCCGACCCGCAGCAGCTCGGCGGCGCCATGCCGGCCTTTGATCGCCACCAGCGCCGCGGCGGTCAGCACGGCCACGGCGGTGGTGGCGCTCCACACCAGCAACGGCTGACGAATCCGTGCACCGGCGGGGACGGTCACACGGTCACGGTCCGGTGGGCGCCGTCGCGTATTGCGCCAGGCTGGTATACGAACGATTGACGTAAGCGAACGCGGTCAGGTTGTTGGCGCCGGCCAGGATCACCAGCGCCACCACCGCGCCCAGCACCACCGGCCGCAGGCGCGTGAACGTCCCCATCGCCGCCAGCAGCAGCACCAGCGGCACGAAGTGTGCGGCGTAAAGAAACGTCTCGGTGCCGTAGACGAGATGCACGGCCACCTGCGCCATCAGCGCCACACCCAGCAAAAGGCGCAGCATCAGGTGTTCGCGCATGAACAAAGCCGACCCCACGCCGATCCCCAGCACCAAGATCCACAGCAGCGTCGCCGGCACCGCCAGTGGCCCGCCGGAGAACAGCGGCGAGCGTTGCACGGACAGCATCAGGCGGTTGGCCCACACCGGATGGTCGATGGCCTGCACCTTGGGCATCACCACGCTGTTCAAGAACACCGCCCGCGCCACCGGCAGCGGTCCGCCGGTGACCTTGGGCCGCATGTGCTTGGTTTGTTTTTCCACCACGCCGACCGGGTTGCGAAAGAACAGCGTCGCCGTCGGGCACAATTTCTTTTGCGCGCCGTAAAGGACGCCCACGCAGACCAGCGCGACGGCGGTGACACCGACGATCCTTCTGGGCGATCGGGTGGCCAGTGCACCGCACACGCCGATCAGCCAGTTGGTGATGGTGCCGGCGACGGTCAGCACACTGGCCAGGACCAATGCCAGGTTCTGCCGCCACGGCTTTTCACCCGGCGCCACCGGCTGCCAGCCGAGGACCACCATCAGCAATCCCAGCGAGACAGTGAGACCGCTGAAGCTGAAGGTCTCCGGGATGGGAAACCACAGCAGCGTGCCGGCGCTGACCAGCATCAGCAGCGCGAAGCAGGTGGCGTCCGTGACCAGACAACCGACGAAACGCAGCAGCAGGAAAAAACTGCTCACCGCCAGCCCGGCGAGAATCGACAGAAACAGGCGCACCGCCGGTAGCGGCGCCAGGCCCATCGCCGCCCGGATGATCGAAACCCCGGCCACCGCCGGCAGAGAGAACAACGGGTGCAAGGCGGTGGTACGCGCCTCGTCGCTGTGCCGGTCGGTCATGTTGTTGAAGATCCGTCCTGAATCGGCGTCCAGCCAGAAGTCGATCGTGTCTTCTTTTGAGATGTTGTCCGGGACCTGCACGGCCAGGTGAAAATTCAACCCGCCGGCGATCAGGGCCAGCAAGGCCACGATGATCACGTCGGCGCGCGAGGGGATTTTTGGGGCCTGCACCAGTTCTCTCCGTTCCTCCGGCGACGGCGCGCGAGAGGGGAAAGAACCCGCGCCTGGGCCCGTTTATAACACGGCCCTCCCGACGGGGAAGCGGGCCAGCGCGGACCGGGCGCGGATCAGCGCCGCCGGCGGCGCGCCATGACCAAGGCGCCAAGCCCGGCGACCAACAACGAAGATCCCGGCAGGCGGGGCGACGACGAGACCACGCACCCGCAGCCGCCGACCAAGGAATTTCCGCCTGTCTCCGCTGGCCCGCTGCCGCCGGTGGAGCCACCATTGCCCGAGCTGTCACCATTGCCCGAACTGGCACCGTTGCCCGAGCTGCCGGCGGTGCCCGTGCTGCCACCGCCAGTACCGATGGGCGCCACGCCACCTCCGGGCGGCGGTCCGCTGGACGGCACGTCGGTGTCTTCGGTGGCCTTGCAGCCGTCGGCCACCGTCGACACTTGAAACATCAGCGGGTGTCCGGCGAAGCCCGCGCCGGCCGTGATGCTGACCGCGCACTGATCGTCGGCGACGGTGGCGGTGACCTGCGACTTGCCGTCGCCATCTTCAGGCGCGTCGAAGACGACGTGGCGGCCCGACGACGCGCCGGGCACGGCGTAGCTCAAGGTGTCGGCGGCTTTTCCTTCCATTGCGCTGGACGCCACGACATAGCTTTGCTTTGACCCGCGATAGACGGCGGCGCCGACGATGCCGCCGTTGGCCTTGCCCGGATCGTACGCCGGATCGTTCATCGAGCTGACGGTGGCCTGCGCCTCGGTCGCCCCCAGGCCGTCCAGGACGTGAACGGCTACCGCCCAGGGTCCCGGCACTTTCAGGAGATATTCGTCGACCGGGATGCGCACGTTGCTGCACGTTCCGTCGAAACAGTTGTCGTCCATCCCCGGCTTTACGATGGAAGGCGTTGCTCCCGACAGGAACACCGGGTGGATGGCCAGCGTCGAGGTGCCGACGGTCCCGGTCACAGCGGCGCCGTCGATCTTCAGCGTGCCCGCGGTGTTGGTGTGAAAGCTGACGTACATGTTGTGGGCGGCGTCGGCGGTGTGGACGCGATCGATGACGACGACCTCGCCTTCAGGCAGGAAGACCCATTCGCGGTGGGCGTAGGGAATGTCGCTGGGCGTGCTGGAGAAAGCGAACGCCTGGGCAAAGTCTCCGCGCGCCGCATAGACGCCGCTGTTTGTGCCGCGGGCCCAGGCAAGTTCGGCCTTGCTCCACGGCGTCTGGCTGGGCGCGTAGGTGCCTTTCACGGCGGGCGAATCGGCGGTCAGCGCGTTGGTCGGCAGCGTGCTGCGACAGCCATACCCCGACGGATCGACGACCAGGTGGTCGCCGCCATGCGTGAAGACAAAGTTCGAGGCGTCAAAGTGATGATGATCCGAGTTCACCTGCGGCGCTGAATCGAACGCGCCCCAGAACGCGTCCTGATCCCAACTCGAGCGGACGTACAGCGTCCGCGTCCCGCGCGCCAGGTACCACAACGGCGGCGCTGGCGTCTGCATGGCGTAGCTTTGCGGGGCGGTCGTGCGTAGCTCGGCCAGCACGTCGCCGATGTACGGGGTCTTGCTGGCCTTGTCCAGCTTCTGCGCCACCTGCATCGACTTGGCCCACGCCGCTGCTTGCTCGCTGGACGGCCCGGCCAGCACCGCCCCGACGATGCCGGAGTTCGGCGGCGCGTAGATGTTGTCACCGTTCTCGAAGTCGCCGCCGGGCAGATGGCCGTCCAGATGCGGGACTGTGCCGTAGGTGTAACGAAGGATCAGACTGTTGGTCCAGGCGTCCATTTCGGGCAGGACGGCGCCGTTTTCTTCCATCGCCCGCGTGGCCAGCGCGTATTCGAACACGCTCAGCGGGCCGTACTGCCAGCCCTCGCCCCAGTCGCCGCCCAACATGACGCCGGCGGCGGTGCCGGCGCCGGTGGTGCCGCCGGCGAGACCCTTTCCGATCAGCAATCCCGCAAAGAGATCGGTGTTGGTCTCGGTCCACAGTCGGTCAGCGTCGGCGCCGCCTTCACCGCCGAGGGCGATCGCCATCAACGTCTTGCCCAGCACGAAGCCGGCGTTGTAGTTCGAGCCCGCTTCCTCGTGGTGGTAGCCGTACTTCGTATAGTAGTCGGCCCAGTTCTGCATGCACGTCCGTGTCTGCGCCTTCAACGCGTCCGAAACGCCGGGTGCGCTGAACAGCCAGTCATAAGTCAGCGCGACGTACGGTCCGTACCAGCGCATCGGATAGCCGGTGTCGTGGGTGACGGTGATGATCACCTTGGGCGGGCTGCCCGTCATTCCCTTGCTCGCCCAGTCCTGCCAGTTGGTGTCGACGCCGGCCACGCAGCCAAGCTTGTCGCCCAGGTTCTGATCGTCCTCCAGCGAGGCGGTCCAGTATTTGATCGACTGGGTCAGGTACTCGGGCTTCTTCGTCGTCAGGTAGCCGAGGGCGCATTCCATGGCAGCATGGGGCCAGGTGTTGGCGTCGGCGCCGCCGCGGGGCGCGTAGCTCTTGGCGTTGTCGATGGTGTCTTGGCAACCAGCCACAAGGTTTGCCGCCGCCGTGCCCGCCATCTGCGCGTTCGCAGTGACGGCATCCAGGGTCTTGGCGTTCAGGAACAAACGGGGGTGCGAACCAGATGGGGTGGGCGGGACATCGGCGCGCGCGACGCGAACCCCGCCGACCATCGCTGCCGCCACAATGATGAACGCCCAACGACCTCGGAAAGAAACCTTCATGCGGACCGCCTCCTGCTGCGACTGCCCGGAAAAGCCCCGGGCTAGAGTAACTGACACGACTGACTGGGACCAAGCGCCAAAGTAAAGGCGCCTACCATTTGCGGTATTTGAACATACGGCCGTGGTGCGAGAACAACTGGTGGCCATAGTTGGTAAGTAGCCGTCTCAGGAGCTCTCAGTTCTCGCTGGCAGCAAGGAACAACACGGATTTCAACTATGCCGAATCCCTGTTTCTGGTCTGCCGTCTACGGTATTGTCGCGCACATGTGGCGGCGTAGGAATGACTCGGATGGGAGCGTAAGAATGAAGTCATCAAGCGTGATGGGTAACGCTCGATGGGCAAGGAAATTCGCACTCATTTTTTCATCGGCTGCTGCGCTCATTGGCTGTAGCGGTGAAGACAAGAGAGCCGACTTCGACAGTGCTCACCGTTCGCTATCGACTATCAGCTACACGATGGCCGGCGACGAGCTGCGCACGGGCTGGTACTCGGATCAGACGACGCTGGTCCCTGGCATCATCGGAAACGGCGGCTTCGGACAGATCTTCTCGGCGGTGGTCGACGGTCAGGTTTATGCCCAGCCTCTGGTTTCTGGGAACACTGTACTCATCGTCACCGAGACAAACCACGTCTATGGAATCGACGCCGGCAGCGGCGCGATCAATTGGACGCGGGCCCTTGGCAATGCCTTCGCCTCGACGGACATCGGCTGTCCCGATCTGGCACCCAGCATCGGCATCAGCGGCACGCCGGTCATCGACCAGGCCACCAATGCCGCTTACTTTTTCTCCAAGGCGTACGTCAGTGGAACCTCGGGCGCGGTGACCTGGACCGCCCACGCCGTCGATGTGGCCACCGGCAACGAACGCGCCGGTTTTCCCGTCGCCATCGCTGGCACGGCGGCGAACGATCCCGCGTCGACGTTCACCCCGCGCTCGCAAGCCCAGCGCACCGGTTTGCTGCTGCTCGACGGCGTCGTCTATGCCGGCTTCGGCAGCCACTGCGATCTGGCGCCGTGGTCTGGTTGGGTGGTCGGCGTTTCCACCGCCGGTGTCCTCAAGACCATGTGGACCACCAGCATCGGCGGCGGCATCTGGCAGGCTGGATCGGCGCTCGTCTCCGATGGTGACGGGCAGATCTTGTTCGCCACCGGCAATGGCAATTCGTCGTCGGGGACCATCCCCGGCAAGACGCCGCCCAAGACGTTGGGCGAGTCGATTGTGCGGCTGACCGTGCAGGCTGACGGAAGCCTCAAGCCGGCCGACTTCTTCTCGCCCTACGACGCTCAGGGACTGGACGGCTGGGACGCCGACTTTGGTGCTGGCGGCCCTGTCGGTCTGCCGGCGGGGACCTTCGGCACCACCCAGTATCCGCACCTGATGGTGGCCGCCGGCAAGGAGGGTTACGTCTACTTGCTCGACCGCGACAACCTGGGCGGCATCGGCAACGGTCCCAGCGCATCGGACGCGGTGGTCAGCCGTATCGGCCCGAACGGCGGCGTGTGGTCCCGGGCAGCGGTTTGGCCCGGCGACGGCGGCCTGCTGTTCATCCCCACCGCGTCGGGCGGCGGCGACTCGGTGGGCAGCTCCGGCTTCCTGCGCGTCTATCAATATGGCGTCGACGGCACCGGCAAACCATCGCTGAGTCTGAAGGGCACGTCGTCCGATCGTTTCGGCTACACCACCAGCGCGCCCATCGTCACCTCGAACGGAACGCAGTCGGGCACGGCGCTGGTGTGGATCATCTGGGCGCCCGGTTCTGACGGCACCGGCGCGCAGCTTCGCGCGTACGATCCGCTTCCGGTCAACGGCGTGCCGCAGCTGCGCTTCAGCGCGCCCATCGGCACCTCGGCTAAGTTCGTTCCGCCGGGCGTGGGGGCCGGTCGTCTCTACATCGGCACGCGCGACGGGCACGTACTCGGCTTCGGAACGCCCACGCCGGCGCCGCTGACCGGCTCGGGCACCGATTTCGGGACCGTGCTGCTGGGTCAATCGGCGACCGCCACGCTGACCGTGACCGCGACGGCGGCGGTGACAGTCACCAGCGTCAGCAGCGGCAGCGGCGTGTTCGCCGTCCAGCCGACCGCGCCGGCGCTGCCGGCCGCTTTATCGACGGGCGGCAAGTTGAGCATTCCGATCATCTTCACGCCGACTGTCACCGGTATGGTGGCGGGGACCATCTCGCTGGCCACGTCGGGCGGCGCCTTCCCGTTGTCGGTGGCCGGTCGCGGCGTCTCGCCGTTGCCCGCGCTGACCACGACACCGGCGATGCTCAGCTTGGGTGGCACGCAGCCGGGCGGGCACCTGTCCGGGGCGGTCAGCCTGTCGAACACGGGCGGTACGGCGTTGACCATCAATTCCATCAGCCCGCCGGGCGCGCCTTTCGGCATCAGCGGAGCGCCGGCAGTGGGTTCGACGCTGGCGTCGGGCGCGCAGGTGATCATGACGGTCACGTTTGATCCGCAGGCGCTGGGCACGTTCAATGGCACGCTGGCGGTGACGTCGACCGGTGGCAACGTCACCATTCCGTTGACCGGCCTGTGCGCGCCGGCCGGCCACCTGACCATCACCCCACCCAGCCTGGACTTCGGCACCGTCGGTGTGGGCGCCACCAAAGCCCTGCAGTTCACCATCACCAACGACGGCGGCGGTCCGGTGAACATTCTCAAGTCCAAGCCGCCCGCCCTGGGCGTGTTCGTCGCTAACTCGGCGCTGGCCGAAGGCACCACGATGGCGGCGGGCGCCTCGTTGACCGAGACCATCACCTATTCGCCGACGCAAGCCGGGGCGCAGTCGGATTCGTGGACTATCAACGGTGACGACACCGGCGGCCTGCACATGGTCGCCTTCACCGGCGCCGCCGGCGCCGATCTGACAGCGGTGGGAACGCCGATCGCCCTCATCATGAGCCCCACCGGCGGCAGCAACCATAACCTGTCGGTCATTCACGACGGCATCTTCCCAGCGCAAGGCTCGACCGACGTCACCGTCGAGTACGACACTTACAACGGCGATTCCGTTCGCGCCGAAGATTGGCTCGGCTATCAGTTTGGCGGCCTGCAGACCTTCGGCGCTGTCACGTTCCAGGGCGGCGTGCAGTTCTTCGACGGCGGCTGGTTCGTGTCGATGAAGTTGCAGGTGCGCCAGAACGGCGTCTGGACGGACGTACCCGGCTTGACTGTCACGCCGGCCTACCCGGGCAACGACGGCGTCAGCTACCGGACCTTCCAGCTCGGCTTTCCCGCCGTGGTGGGCGACGCCATCCGCGTCGACGGCGTGCCGGGCGGCCGCGCGCATTTCATCTCCTGCGGCGAGCTGCGCGTCTACGGCGCCTCCGGGGGAACCGGCGGCGCGCCGCTGCCCCCGGTGGCCAACGCAGGCGTGCACCAGGCGGTGGCGTCGAGCGCGGCGGTGACCTTGAACGGCACCGGCTCGGTGTCGCCGAGCGGGGCTCCGCTGACCTACGTCTGGACGCAGACCGCCGGTCCGACGGTGGCGCTGTCCAGCGCGACGGTGGCGAGCCCGACGTTTGTCGCTCCGAGCGCCCTGACCGCGGCGACCGATCTGACCTTCAGCCTGACGGTCAACGACGGCACCAGCAACAGTGCGGCGTCGACGGTGACGGTCAGCGATCTCGGCACCGACGCCACCGCCAGCGCCACCGCCATCGCGCTCATCACCAGCCCCACCGGCGGCGGCAACCACAGCCTGGCCGTGATCAGTGACGGCGTCCTTCCGCCGGTCGGCGGCACCGACAGCAGCCAGCAGTACGACACGTACACCGGCGATACCGGTCGCACCGAGGATTGGATTGGCTACCAGTTCGCCGCCGCGCAGACCTTCTCGGCGTTGGTGTTCCAGGGCGGCAAGCAGTTCAGCGACGGCGGCTGGTTCACCAGCGTCAAGGTGCAGGCGCGCCAGGCGGGCGTCTGGAAGGACGTCATCGGCGCGATCTTCACGCCCTCTTACGCCGGCAACGACGGCGTCAACTTCAAGTCCTATCAGATCACCTTCCCGGGCCTGAGCGCCGACGCTATCCGCATCGACGGGGCGCCAGGCGGCACCGCGCACTTCGTCTCTGTCGGAGAGCTGCGCGCTTACGTCGTGGCCAGCGGCACGGGCGGCGGCGGGACCGGTGGCACCGGCGGCGGCACCGGCGGGATGGGCGGAACGATGCCGCCCCCACCCCCGGTTCCGCCGGTTGCCAGCGCGGCGGCGCCGGTGCAGGTGGCAAGCGGTGCGGTCGTCACCATGGACGGCTCGGCGTCGACCGCCCCCAGCGGCAAACCGCTGACCTACGCCTGGACGCAGACCGCCGGTCCGGCGGTAACCTTGAGCAGCGCCACCGCCGTGGCGCCGACCTTCACCGCGCCGGTGGTCACCGGCCCGGCCAGCCTGACCTTCGGCCTCACTGTCAGCGATGGCACGTCAACCAGCGCGGCAGCGACTGCCACGGTGGTCGTGCTCGGCAGCGACATCACGGCTGGCGCGACGCCGATCGCGCTTGTCACCGCGCCGGCGGGCGGGAGCAACCACAACCTGGGCGTTATCCAGGACGGCGTCTTCCCGCCGCAGAACTCGACGGATCTCACGCAGAACTACGACACCTGGACCGGCGATCCGTCACGCACGGAGGATTGGGTCGGCTACCAGTTCGCCTCGGCGCAGACCTTCTCGGCGCTGCTGTTCGAAAACGGCCAGTTGTTCAGCGACGGTGGTTGGTTCTCGTCGATAAAGGTTCAGGTGCGCCAGTCCGGCGTGTGGACGGACGTCGCGGGTGCGGCCTTCACCCCGGCCTACGCCGGCAACGACGGCGTGAGCTTCCGCATCTACCGCATCGTCTTCCCGGCCGTCACCGGCGACGCCATTCGCGTGGACGGCGCGCCCGGCGGCGCTTCAGCCTTCATCTCAGTGGCCGAGCTGCGGGTCTATAACGGCGGAGGCGGCGGCACCGGCGGCACGACGCCACCACCGACGCCCTCGCCACCGGTCGCGGTGGCTACCGCGCCGGCTATGGCTGCCAGTGGCGCGGCGGTCACGCTGGATGGCTCCGGGTCGACTGCGTCGGCGGGCATGACGTTGACCTATGCCTGGACCCAAACTGCCGGGCCGGCGGTCACGCTCAGCAGTGCCAGCGTCGCCAAGCCGACGTTCACCGCACCCACGGTCACCACCGCCTCGAACCTGACTTTCAGTTTGATCGTCAACGACGGCACGCTGCCCAGCGCGGCAGCGACGGCGACCGTACAGGTGGCGGCCACTGTTACCGGCAGCGCGGACATCACGGCCAGCGGGCAGATCATCGCGCTTATCACCAAGCCCACCGGCGGTGGCAATCACAATCTCGAGGTCATTCGCGACGGCGTCTTTCCGCCGCTGAACTCGACCAACAACAGCCAGCAATACGACACGTACACCGGCGACACGAATCGCAAGGAAGACTGGATCGGTTATCAGTACTCGAGCGCGCAGAAGTTTGCCTCGATCACTTTCCAGGGCGGCGTCATGTTCTTCGACGGCGGCTGGTTCACCTCTTGGAAGCTGCAAGTGCGGCAGGACGGCGTCTGGGTAACGGTTCCCGGCGTCGTCAGCAGCCCGGCGTACGCCGGCAATGACGGCGTCAGCTACCGCACCTACCAGATGTCGTTCCCACCCATCACCGGCGATGGCATCCGCATCGACGGCGCGCCCGGCGGGCGTTCGCGCTTTATTTCGGTGGGTGAGATGCGGGTCTTCCGCGCGCCATAACGGGCAGTCGTCGCAGGCCCCGGCGACGGCTATTTCTTCTTCTTGTTGTTTTGAACCGGCGCCGGCGCGGGCCGGCCCGGGCCGGGCACCGCCGAGCTGGGGGCCGGCCGGGCGCCCATTGCCGAACCGGCGGCGCCGCCCATCGCGCCCGGTGTGCCGAAATGTGAAGCGCCGCTGGCCGGCGCCGGCGCCCCACGATACGGCACGGCGCCGGTCGCGTTGGGCGAGGCTCGCCACGTGTTGCCGTTCGCTGTTGCGGGCGCGGGCATCGGCGCCGGCTTTGTTGCGCCGGCGCCACCGCGCCACGCATTTGGTGTCGAGGTCGGCGCCGGTGCGGCGGCCGGTGCGGCGTTACTGCCGCGCCAAGCGTTCGACGGGGGAGTCGGTGTGCTGGCCGCGGGCGCTGACGCCGGCGCGCCGCCGTGCCGACCGGTGGCGGGTGCCGCCGCAGGCGCTGGTGCCGGCGGCGACGAGCCGCGCCAGGCATTGTTCGCCGCCGGCGCGGGCGCGGTCGCGGGACCGCCGCGCCAGCCATTGTTCGCCGGTGCGGGCGCCGTCGCCGGTGGGCCGCCGCGCCAGGCGTTGTTCGCCGCCGGCGCGGGACTGCCGCGCCAGCCGCTATTGTTCGGCGGCGGCGTCGACGGGACGCCTCGCCAGTTGGACGCCGGCGGTCGGCCGCGCATGCCGCCATATGAATAGTCGTGGTAGCCGCGGTGATCGTCCCAGTAGGCGCGGTGATAAACCCAGCGGCCGTCCACCATCACATACCGAGGCTGAACGTAGACGTATCCCGCGCGCGGCGGCGACCAAAACCCGTTGATCCAGTACCAGTCGGCTCCGTTCCAGTCCCAGTATCCGTCGACCCACGAGTAGTCCCACGACGGCTGTGGCGGGCGGTATTCAACGATGGGCGCGGGCGGCGCCATCGTCGGATAGGCGGTGGTGTATTCGGGCGCCGGCGGAGGTGGGGCCTGCTCGACGACGGGCGATGGGGGCGGGGGAACGTCGTCGACCACCACGGGACGCGCGCGAACCACACAGCCGGAAGCCAGCGTTGCCACCACGGGAACAGCCAGCCAGAGGGGACGGTGCATGAGGGAACTCCTTTGGTTCTTCGACGAAGAACCGTACCCATGAATTCAAAGCCGAGCAAGGAACGCCCCTCCAGCGGACGCGCCGCTTCTTGACCCGCACCCCGGGCGCGTCTAAACAACCGAGAGACATGGAGACCGTCTTTTCGGGCATTCAGCCGTCGGGCGAGCTGCACCTGGGAAATTATCTCGGCGCCGTTCGCACCTGGATCGACCTGCAAAGCCGGTTTCGCTGCTACTACGCCATCGTCGACTACCACGCCATCACCCAGCCCTACGAACCGGGCGAGATGCAGCGGCGCATCCGTGAGATGGCCATCGATCTGCTGGCTTGCGGGATCGATCCCGATCGCGCCACGTTGTTCGTGCAGTCGGCGGTCCCCGAGCACACCGAGCTTGCCTGGGCGCTGGCCGCCGTCACGCCGCACGGCGAGCTCGGCCGCATGACCCAGTTCAAGGACAAATCGGAACATCACCCTGACAACATCAACGCCGGCATCTTCATGTACCCGGTGTTGCAGGCGGCGGACATCCTGCTTTACCGCGCCACCCGCGTTCCCGTCGGCGAGGACCAGCGCCAGCACCTGGAGCTGGCGCGCGAGATCGTGCGTCGGTTCAATGCGCGCTTCGGCGACACCTTCGCCGAGCCGCAGGCGTTGTTCTCCACCACGCCAAAGATCCTGGGCCTGGACGGCCAGGCGAAAATGTCCAAGAGCCTCGGCAACACCATCAGCCTGCGGGAAGCCGACGCGCAGATCTGGGACAAGCTGCGCACAGCGGCCACCGACCCGGCGCGCGTGCGTCGTACGGATCCCGGCGATCCCGACAAGTGCAACGTCTTCACGCTGCACAAATTTTTCTCCGACGCCGCTCAGCAAGAGGTGGTGCGGGTCGGCTGCACCACCGCCGGCATCGGCTGCATCGACTGCAAGAAGATGCTCTTTGCCGGAATCAAGGACGACATCGGTCGCATCCAGGCCCGCGCCGCCGAGCTGCGCGCCAAGTCGGGCCAGGTCGACGAGATCCTGGCCGCCGGCGCCGCCCGCGCGCGCGTGCTGGCCAAAGACACCATCGCCGTCGTCCGCGATCGCCTGGGCCTGGGCGCGCCCGCCGCGTGAGAGCGCTGGCCGCTGCCCTCGCGCTGGCCGTTTTCGCTGGCGGGGCCGCCTGTTCTTCACGCGACGACGGCAGCTCGCCCGAGTCGGCGGTGCAGGCGCTGATCGCCTCGGCGCGGGCCGGCGATCGCCTGGCGGTCTATCAGCGCCTGGGCCCGCGCACGCGCAGCCGCATCGAAGAACAGCTGGCCAGCACCCGCAAAACCGGCGGCACGCGCATGCTGCGCCCCGAAGATCTGGTCACCGTCGGCTGGGTCCCGCCCGCCTGGGAGGCCGCCGGCACTCGCCTTTCTCGTCGAGAAAACGACGAAGCCGAGGTCGAGGTCTACTCCGCCGCCGGCGACCGCCAGACCGTCCACGTCGTGCGCGAGGGCAAGACCTGGCACGTCGAGCTTCCGCTGCGCTGAACCTTCGGGCTACCGCCGCTCGCGGACTTCGGTCTGCTCGACCAGTTCCATGTCGGCGTCTTCGAGCTCGATGATCACTTCGCCGAAGTCGGCGAGGCGCATGTTGGGGTCAGTGTCGCGGAAGCTGTCGCGGCTGCGGGCGCGGCGGTCGCCCACCCGTCGCTCGCGCGGGAAAATCCGGTGGTCGAGGGCGTTGCCGCGGCGGTCGCCGTCGCGGCGATCGCGGCGCAGGGCCTGGCGGATGCCCTCCAGCGTTTCGGGCATCGGGTCGATGCGGGCGGTGCGGGCGGCGCAGCCGTGGCAGAAGGGCAGGGTGCGGCGCTGGATCTCCATCAGCTTGAGCTGGTCGCGGCGCTTTTCCCGGCAGATGGTGCACATGGCGCCCCGCCCGACCGGCCGCGATTCCGCCCAGCGGGTGTAACAGCCCCAGCAGCGACCGCGGCGCAGCTCGACCACGTCGGCCCCGCAGACATTGCAAGGCATGGTCGCCTGTTCGATTTGGACGCTCATATCTTCAGTAAAACGCCAGACGGCGGTGCGAGCAAAAAAAGTGATGGCGCGGGCGGCGGCGCTGGCCACGAAGCCAAGACCGGACCCGCGGCGTGCTAACCTCCGCGTTCCGCCTCTCGTATGCGTCGCGCACTTGTGGTCATCGAAGACGCCTCCTTGCGCCAGAGCCTGCAGCTGGCCTTGCACGCGGCGGGTTTTCAGACGGTGGGCGTTGCGTCCGCGCGCGAGGCGACGCGCGAACTGGCCACCGGCGCGTACGAGTTAATGGTGTCGCGGCCGGGCGCCGGCGCGCTGGCCCTGACACCGGCTCGGGAGCTGCCGCGCCAGACGGAGGCGGCGCCCGCCGGCGCGGCGACGTCGACGGACGGCGGTCTCATCGGCCAGCACCCGCGCTTGCTGTCTATGCTGGCGGCGATGGCCAAGGTGGCGCCGCACAAGACCACCGTGTTGGTGCGCGGCGAGTCCGGCACCGGCAAGGAGCTGGTGGCGCGCGCGCTGCACGCGCTTTCTCCTCGCCGAGACGGTCCCTTTGTGGTCATGAGCTGCGGGGCGATCCCGGCCGGCCTGCTGGAATCCGAACTGTTTGGCCACGAGCGCGGCGCTTTCACCGATGCGGTTCGCGATCGCTTGGGCCTGTTCGAACGTGCCTCGGGCGGGACGCTGTTTCTCGACGAGATTGGCGAGCTGCCCCTGGCCATGCAGGTGAACCTGCTGCGCGTGTTGCAAGACGATCGGGTGCGCCGGGTGGGTGGCAGCGACGACATCCTGGTCGACGTGCGGGTGGTGGCGGCGACGGCGCGCGATCTGGAATCGGAGGTGGCCGCCGGACACATTCGCGAAGATCTTTATTATCGGCTGGACGTGCTGTCGTTGCGCTTGCCGCCGCTGCGCGATCGTCCGGACGACGTTCCGCTTTTGACCGCGCACTTCATCCGGCGCGCCAATCGGCGACTGGGCCTGTCGATCGCCGGTGCCAGCGCCGAAGCTCTGCGCGCGCTGCAGGCGTATCGCTGGCCCGGCAACGTGCGCGAGCTGGAGAACGTCGTCGAACGAGCGGTGGTCTTGGCGGAAGGCGCGGAGATCGGCGTCGAGCTTTTGCCGCCGCGGGTGGCGGCGCCGGGCGCAAGCAGCGGCGTCAGTTTGATGGGGGCGAGCGACGCTGGCGATCTGTCGATCAAACGCACCTTGCGCCGGACAGAAGAAGAATTGATTCGCCGGGCGCTGGCTCGGACGAATGGAAACCGTACCCGGGCGGCCGAACTTTTAGAAATCAGCCACCGTGCGCTGCTTTACAAGATTAAGGAGTATAAAATCGGTCCCGCTGGGTGACCACCACAAGTGGCTTTTTTGACAGGTGTTTGTGGGGCTGTCTACAATGTAGGTCGATATGAGTCGAAGTAGTTACAGCGCGTCGAGTCGCACCGGGTAACCCGCCTATGCCCGCCAACTGCATCGGCCTCGACATCGGTTCCAGCTCGATCAAGATCCTGCAGGTCAAGAGGACCAGCAAAGGGATCCGTCTGCTGGATTTCGGGATCGAGCCGTTGCCGGCGCAGACGATCGTCGACGGCAGCATCATGGACCAAAGCTCGGTCGTCGAGGCGATCCGAAAGCTGAAGACGACGCTGGGAATCCGCAACAAGCGCGTGGCCACGGCGATCTCCGGGCACTCGGTGATCATCAAGAAGATCCAGCTGCCGCAGATGACCGCGGACGAGCTGTCGCAGCAGCTGCCCTTCGAAGCCGAACAGCACATCCCGTTTCGCAAGGACGAGGTCGAGATCGACCATCAGGTGCTGAGCAACAAGAACGCCAGCGGTCAGATCGATCTGTTGCTGGTGGCGGCGAAGAAGGAAGTGATCGCCGACTACACGCAGGTGATCCGCGAGGCCAAGCTGATCCCGACGGTGATGGACGTGACCGCCTTCACCGTGCAGAACGCCTTCGAGGCGAACTATGACGCCAACCCGGGCGAGTCCGTGGGCCTCATCAATGTCGGCGCCGCCATTTCGAACGTGAACGTGGTGTGCGACGGGACCAGCGTGTTCACCCGCGACGTCACCGTCGGTGGCGGCGCCTTCACCGACGAGATCCAGAAGCGCGCCAGCATCGGCTACGACGAGGCCGAGGGGATGAAGATCTCTTTTTGCGAGGCCGCTCCCGGCTCGGCGGGCGTGCCGCCGACGGTGGAAGCGGTGATCAACGAAGTGGCCGAGGGCATGGCCGGCAAGCTGCAGCGGACCATCGATTTCTATTTGGCCGCCACGGCCGACGCGTCGCTGTCGCGCATTTTCTTGGCGGGCGGATCGGCGCGGGTGCCGGCGCTGCTGCGCGCGCTGCAGGAAAAGGCGCGGATCCCGGTGGAGATTCTGGATCCGTTCCGCCGCCTGCTGATCGACGAGACGAAGTTCGACATGGACTTCATCCGCGCCCACGCCGCCGAGGCGACGGTGGGGCTGGGGCTGGCGCTGCGCCGCCCGGGAGACCACGGATGATTCGCATCAACCTGCTGGCCGTCAAACGCGCGAAGAAGCGCGACGCCGGCGAGCGGGCGCTGATCTTCATGGGCATGGCCGTGCTGGCCGCGGCCGCCGCCATGGCCTTCGTGTACGTCGATGCCCAGGGTGAACTGGACGGGATCAAGCGCGCCAACAACGGCGTGCGGTCGGACATCGAACGCCTCAAAGCCGAGCTGGGCGATTACGACAAGATCAAAAGCCAGCGGCAGGATCTTCTGAAGCAGCAGAAGACCATCCAGGCGCTGCAGGCCGGGCGCACAGGTCCACTGTATCTGATGCGCGAGCTGTCAGAGATTCTGACCGCCAACAAAGGCCCGACCTTTGATCGGGCCAGCTATGAAGAACGGCTGCGCCGCGATCCCAACATCGGCTTCAACGCCAGCTGGGACACCCGCCGGGTATGGCTGGAAAGCTTTGAAGAGGCGCTGGGCAAGGTGCGCATGAAGGGCGCCGCCAAGTCGAACGAAGACGTCGCCGAATTCCTCAAACGCCTGCAGGTGTCGATCTTCTTTACTGACGTCACGCCCGAATCCACCACCCAGGTCTCCGAGGCCGCCGCCAACCCCGGCACCAAGCACGTCACCTTCAACCTCAGCGCGAAGGTCGTGTACTAGCCATGAACGAAAACATCAGGAAGTTGCTGAAGTTGAAAACGCCGGCGAAAATCGGCGTCACGGCGGCGACCATCCTGGCGGTGGGGCTGCTTTTCTACCAACTGCTTTACTCGGACGTCGCGGACGACATCAAGAAGGCCAAGGCGCAGCAGAGCGAGCTGCGGGACGAGAAGACGTCGTACGACAAGCGAAAAGGGGAATACCTGTCCTACCGCACGGAGCTGACCCAGCTGCAGGACGAACAGCGTGAGCTTTTGAAGGCATTGCCCAAGAAGGCGGAGATCCCCTCGTTCATCAGCAACATTCAGGAACAGGCCGAGCTGGCGGGGCTGGAGGTGCTGAACATCGACATCGCTCCCGAGGTGGCGCAGGAGCTGTACGTGAAGATCCCGGTCCGCATGGAGATCCGCGGCACCTACCACCAAGTGGCGAAATTCTTCAAAAACACCAGTGAGCTGCGCAGAATCGTCAATGTGGAGAATCTTACCCTCACGCCGGAGCGGGGCACTGCTGGCGAGCAGCAGAATGCGCCGACGCGCCTGCGGGCCAAGTTCGTGGCGGCGACGTTCCGCTTTAAAGAAGCGCCCGACGAAGCCGGGGCAGGGGCAGGCAAATGACTCCCCGGCGGCGAACAAGCGCGGCGACGGCCGCCTGGCTGGCGGTGGCGCTGGCGGCGACGGCCCCGTCGCGCGCTGCCGCTCCGGCCGATGCGGGCAGCGGGGCGGCGAAGAAATCGGCGACGGCTGCGAACACCGCGCCGACGCCAACGCCGCTGGTTGATCCTGCGCAGCGGGCGGCCGCCCTGCGCAAGAAGGTCCTGCGCGACGAGGATTTCGTCGAGAACGAAGAGACCAACCGCGATCCCTTTCATTCGTACCTGCGTCTGTTCGCCGACAAGCTGACCATCAAGACGCGCAAGGTGCCGGCCATCTTCGATAAGTACAGCCTGGAAGAGCTGTCGCTCATCGCCGTGGTCTCGGGCGACGAGACGCCGCGGGCGATGTTCCGCGATCCGCTGGGCCTGGGGCAGACGGTCAAGCAAGGCGACTTCATCGCCAAGTCGGGCGCTCGCGTCTCGAAGATTCTGTCCGACCGGGTGATCGTCGAGCAGACCGAGACCAACGCCAACGGCGAAGTCCACACCGTCGAAAAAGCCATCCTGGTCAATCCCGAGGAGCCGTCGTCGCGATGAAGAACCGGCGGATGTTGCAGACCGTGTCGGGCGGCGCGCTGGCGCTGGCCTTCGCGCTCGGCGGGCCGACCGCGAAGAGCCAGCAGGCGCCGACTGCGGGCGCGGGCGCGGCGTCGAGCTACGGCGATCTGTCGCCCAGCGCGGGCAGCGGTGCCGGTACGCCGAGCGTGCCGCCGGGCGGCCTGATGGTGGCGCCCGCGGAGAGCGCGCCGCTTGGGCCGCGGGCCGCGACGACCAACGGCGCCGCGACCGGTTCCAGCGACGGCGCGCAAGCGGGACGTCCCACGCCCGGCGGCGCCGCCACCGTGACCCCGTCAGCGGCCAGCGGCGGCGCGGTCCCCGCCACCGGCGGCCTGCCACCCGGAATGCATCTCACCAACACCAAACGGCGCTACACCGGGCGGCGCATCGACCTCGATTTCAAGGGCGCCGACATTCACAACATCCTGCGCCTGCTGGCCGACGTGGGGCAGGTGAACATCGTGACCTCCGACGACGTCAAGGGCGAGGTCACCATCAAGATGAAAAACGTCCCCTGGGATCAGGCCCTGGACGTCATCTTGCGCGCCAAGCTCTTGGGTCAAGTGCGAGAGGGCAACCTCATCCGCGTCGCCCCGATGGCAATCTTGGAAAAAGAGCTGGAGCAGGAGATCGCCCGGCAAAAACAGCTCAACGACGTCATGCCGACGGAGACGCGGCTCATCGCCATCTCTTACGCTGATGCCAAGATCTTGCAGGATCGGGCCAAGGATCTTCTCTCGCCGCGCGGGCGCATCTCCGTCGACGATCGCACCAACCAGCTGATCGTGTCGGACGTGGCGCGCAACCTGCAACTGATCGAAGATCTGGTGCGCAACCTGGACACCCAGACGTCGCAGGTGATCATCGAGGCGCGCATCGTCGAGGCGAATTCGACGTTCGTGCGCGAGATCGGCGTGCAGTGGGGTGGTTCGGGCTTTCGCGACGCCGCCCACGGCAACCCCACCGGCCTGGTGTTTCCCAACAACATTGGCATTTCCGGCGGCGCCACCGACGCCACCACGCCGAAGGCGGGCCTGGCGTCGGCGGCCAGCCCCGACTTTGCCGTCAACCTGCCGGCCGCCGTCGGCACCGGCAGCGGCGGCGCGCTGGGCCTGATGCTGGGGTCGGTGAACGGTGCCTTCAATTTGAACCTGCGCTTGACGGCCCTGGAATCCAGCGGTCAGGTGCGCATCCTGTCGTCGCCGCGCATCTCCACGCTGGACAACGTGGAGGCGTCCATCACCCAGGGCGTGTCGATCCCCATCTCCATCGTCAGCGCGCAAGGCATCCAGACCGTCTTCGTGGAGGCCAACCTGGCGCTGGTGGTCAAGCCCCACGTCACCAACGAAGGCACGGTGGTGATGAACATCCACGTCACCCGCAACGAGCCCGACTTCGTCAACACCGGCGCCCGCGGCGATCCGACCATCCTGCGCAAGGAAGCGCGCACAGTGATGCTGGTGCACGACGGCGACACCGCGGTGATCGGCGGCATCTACCAGCGCAATTCGGGCGTCAGCTTCGCCAAGGTGCCATTCTTCGCCGACCTGCCTTTGATCGGATTTTTCTTCCGCAACAAGCACGAGAACGACGCCCGCACCGAGTTTCTGGTATTCATCACGCCGCGCATCGCGAACCGGACCCGCGCGCTGCGCCAGTAACACGGACCAACATGGCCCAGGCGAAATCAGGGGGCGAGGCGCCGCTTTTCTTGATCGGCTTCATGGCCACGGGGAAGAGCACCGTCGGACGGCTGGTGGCCGGCCGCAAAGGGTGGGCGTTCGTCGATCTGGATCAGGTGATCGTGGCGGCAGCGGGGCTGCCGGTGGCGGAGATCTTCGCGCGCGAGGGCGAGGTCGGTTTTCGCCGCCGCGAAGCGGAGGCGGTGCACGAGGCGTGCGCGAAAACGCGCACGGTGATCGCCACCGGCGGTGGGGCCGCCTGCCGCGAGGAAAATCTGCAGGCGATGCTGGCCGGCGGTCGGGTGGTGGCCCTGTCGGCCACGCCGGCCGAGGTGCTGCGCCGAACTGGGGGCGCGTCGGGGCGCCCACTACTGGACGGCAAGATCGATCCAGTCGGCGCGGCGGCCGCGTTGCTGGCGGCGCGCGAGCCGTTCTATGCTCGCGCTCACCACACCGTCGACACCGTCGGCAAGTCGCCGACCGAAGTGGCCGCGCTGGTCATCGCCGCGCTGGACGGTGACATACTGGGAAACGGCGAAACATGAGCAGCACCATCGTGGGAGTCGAGCTGGGCGCGCGTCGGTACGACGTTCACATCGGGACGTTCGCGCCATCGATCGTCGCCGAGACGGTGGCGGCGGCGCTGGGCCCCGACGTCACCGGGGTGGCGGTGCTGGTCGACGGGGATCTGGGCCGGCGCTCGCCGCGGGTGGCGCCGCTGGTCGAAGCGCTGCGCCTGCGCCTGCCGCGCGTGCACCGTTACGACCTGCCCGGCGGCGAGGCCAGCAAGACCCTGGACCAGATCGGCCGCACCACGCAGTGGCTGGCCGAGCATGGGTATGACCGGCGCGCGGCGGTGATCGGCATCGGCGGCGGCGCCACCGGTGATCACAGCGGCTTTGCGGCGGCGGTGTACCTGCGCGGCGTGCGCTTCGCTTTGTGCCCCACCACGCTGCTGGCGATGGTCGACGCGTCGGTGGGCGGCAAGACGGCGGTCGATCTGCCGGCGGGGAAAAATCTGGTGGGCGCGTTTCATCAGCCGCGCGTGGTGATCGCCGATCTGGGATTTCTCGACACGCTGCCGGCGCGCGAACAGACCGCTGGCCTGGCCGAGGTGGTCAAGTGCGGTTTCATCGCCGATCCGTCGCTGCTGGCCATCTTCGCCGCGCACCCGGGCGGCAAGCTAGGGCCCGAGGCCATCGCCGCGCTGGTCGCCGGCGCCGTGCGGGTGAAGGCCGAGGTGGTCGCCGAGGACGAACACGAGGGTGGCCGGCGCGCCATCTTGAACTTTGGCCACACCATCGGTCACGCGCTGGAAGCCGAGTCGGCGTACGCGCTGTTGCACGGCGAGGCCGTATCACTGGGGATGATCGCCGCCCTGTCGCTGGGCGAGGCGCGTGGGATCACCCCGCCGGCGGTGGCGATGCTGGCGCGGGCGATGCTGGCGGACGTCGGGTTGCCGGTCGATCTCGAGGGGCGGGTGACGCCGGCGGTGATGGCCCGGGTGGGCGTCGACAAGAAGCGCGCCGGGAAGAAAGTGCGTTTTGTCCTGTGCGCGGCGGCGGGCGACACGCGCCTGGTCGACGTCGGTCTGGACGAGCTGACCGCGCATTTTTTGCCCTCGGGCGCCTAGAGGTCTACGATCAGCGGCGGGCCATGAGACCGCTTTCGCCTCGACGTTCGTGGAGCAGCCGGCGCCTGGTCGTGTTGCTGCCGTTGCTCGTGGCGGCGGCGGCGACCGCCGGCTGCGTGGACAACGCCGGCTTGATGGTGATCCTGGGAAACCAGATCCCGATGATGGACGCGGTCACGCACCTCTGCAGCGCCATCGCCGCCGACGGCACGGCGGTGCTGGGGCAAGGCGTGCTGGACCTGGACGTCGGGACACCGCAGCCGTACGTCGCCTATCCGATCGTGCAGAACCGCCTGCA
Organism: Polyangia bacterium; assembly: GCA_036268875.1. Lineage (GTDB taxonomy): Bacteria > Myxococcota_A > Polyangia > Fen-1088 > Fen-1088 > DATKEU01. The sequence continues at coordinate 47,852 of DATATI010000008.1, forward strand.
GGCGCTGGGCATGGCCAGCGGCGTGGAGCCGAATCGGATCATGCTGCAGGGTTTTCACATCACGCTGATCCCGCCCGCCGGTTTCAATTTCCCGTGGACGGCGGCAGCGCCGAATCACCTGGAGCCGGCGTTCTCGCAGGGCCTGGAACCGGGCGCCGAACTCACCGCGCAGATCCAGGCCGTCAGTCAAAACCAGGCCCAAGCGATCCTGGCCCAGTTCGGCCCTGGTGGCCTGAGCCCGTTGCTGACCGACGACGTGGTGTTTACGGTCGAGATGCACGCCGTCGGGACGCGCAACGGCGACACCATCGAGTCGGATGTCTTTCGGTTTCCCATCCGCATGTGCGTGGGCTGCCTGCAGACCGGCTTGACCGACCTGGCCCAGTACAACTATCCGGGCGTTCCGCTCTGCACGGTGGCGCCCAAGCCGAACATCTACAAAGGCAACCCCTGCAACTTTGCCCAGGACTCCGGCCCGCTGCTGTGCTGCCTCGACGATAGCCAAAAACCGGTGTGTCCGTCGCCAGATCAATGAGGGCGGGATGGCTAGGCCCTCCCACGCGCGTCAGCTCACAAATCGATTCGGGTCGGCGGCTTCGGGTTCTTCCAACTTGCCGTAGCGTTCTTCGTAGCGCTTGACGTTCAATTCCAGTGCGCGCAGCAGGCGCTTGGTGTGGCGCGGTGAGGAGATCACGCGCACCCGTACCCGGGCGCGCGGCGCGGCAGGCTGGATGAAGGCGAAGTCCAGGAGGAATTCGTTTTCGTTGTGATTGATGAGGACCAGGTTCGCGTAGATGCCCTGGGCGGTGCCCTCGTCGAGGTCAATCTGCACCGGCTGCCCGGCTGGATCGCTGCTCGGTGGTTTCGGGGTGTCTGACATGAGGCAGGTATACACTAAGGCCGTGTCCGGCAGGGTGATCGGCATCGACCTCGGAACGCGACGGATCGGCGTGGCGGTGACGGATGGATTGAACCTGACCGCGCAGCCGCACGCCACGCTGGCCCGCCACGGCGGCCAGCGCGATCTGGATGCCATCGGCGCGGTGGTGCAGAAATTCGCTGCCGGGCGCGTGGTGCTGGGCCATCCGCTGGCACCCGACGGTACGGTCGGCAAGGCGGCGAAAAGCGCGCAGGCGTTCGCCCAGCGCCTGAACGCGGCGCTGGGCATTCCGGTCGAGCTGGTCGACGAAAGCTTCAGCACCGTCGAAGCCGAGGACGTGCTGCTGCGCGCGGATTTGTCGCGCGCCCGCCGAAAGCAAGTGGTCGATCGGCTGGCCGCTGCGGTTATTCTGCAGCGGTGGCTGGACGCGCGCACGGATCAGGGCGACAACGGACGCAGCAAATGAAGACGCCAATGCGGCGGGCGTTCCAAGTTTTTCTGGTGACCACGGTGCTGGGCCTGATCGTGATCGCCTGGGGCGTGCGCATCGCCTGGAAGTACGGCGACACGCCCAGCGGACCGGCTTTTGGTCGGGTGGATGTCGACATCCCGAAGGGCGCCACCGCGGTCGACGTGGCGGACCGGCTGGCGGCGGTGGGGCTGATCGCTCGGCCGGCGATCTTTCGTCTCTATGCCGGCCAGCGTGGCGTGGCCGGGCGGTTCAAGGCCGGGCACTACACATTGAACGCGCCGGCGTCGCCCAAGCAGATCCTGGACGCGCTGGTGAAGGGCGTGGCGGACGAGCTGGTCACCGTGACCATCCCCGAAGGCAAGAATCTGGTCGAAATCGCCGACATTCTTGAAGCGGCCGGCGTCACCTCGAAGCCGGAGTTCATCACCCAGGCCGTCGACGCCAGCTTCGCCGCCAGCCTGGACCTGCCGGGACCGACGGTGGAAGGGTACCTGTTCCCGGACACCTATCGTTTGCGCCCGCACACGCCGGCCGCCCGGGCGCTGATCTCGATGATTCGCCGCCACCGCCAGGTCTTTGAAGAGCTGCGCGCCAAGCACACCAAGGGCGTGATCGATCTGAAAAACACCCTGGGCTTCGACGACTACAAGATCGTCATCCTGGCCTCGATCGTCGAAAAGGAAACCGGCCAGCCGCAAGAGCGCCCGCGCATCGCCCAGGTGTTCATCAACCGGCTGCGGTTCCCGTCGTTCGTTCCCAAGCTGCTGCAGACCGACCCGACGATCATCTACGGCTGCACCATCGGCCTGCCGCGTTCGGCGGCCTGTTTGAAATGGGACGGGCGCATCCGCCGGATTCAGCTGGAAGACCGCGAGAACCCGTTCAACACGTACACCCACGAAGGGCTGCCGCCGGGCCCGATCGCCAACCCGGGCAGGGCGGCGCTGGAGGCGGTGATGGCGCCCGACCACACGCCGTTCCTGTACTTCGTTTCGCGCAACGACGGCACCCACCATTTCTCGAAGACCATCGCCGAGCACGAGGCGGCGGTGGTCAAGTATCAGCGCGGGGGCGTCCCGATGGCGGCGCCGGCACCGGCGCCGCAGTGATCATCGTCGTCGATCGGCTGACCAAGATTTTTCGGCCGCCGGGCACCGGGCGCGACCTCCTGCGCGGGCGGCTGTTCGGCAAACCCGTGACGGCCCTGACGGCGGTTTCGTTCACCGTGCGCGCCGGCGAGATCGTCTGCGTGATGGGGCCGAACGGCGCCGGCAAATCGACGTTGCTGCGCGTGCTGGGCGGTTTGCTGGCGCCGACCGAGGGCGTCGCCACGGTTGATGGCGTCAGCGCGGCGGACAGCGCGGGCGAGCTGCAGCGACGGGTGTCGTTCGTGGTCGGCGACGAGCGCAGCTTTCACTGGCCGGTCTCCGGGCGCGAGAACCTGCACTACTTCGCGGCGCTGCACGGGCTGCCGGCGGCGGCGGCGCGCGCGCGGGCGGGCGAGCTTCTCGAGCGTGTGGGCCTGGGCGCGGTGGCGGATCGCCGGTACCGCGAATATTCGCGGGGCATGCGCCAGCGCCTGGCCATCGCCCGCGGCTTGCTGGGCACGCCGCGCGTGCTTTTGCTGGACGAGCCGACGCTGGGCCTGGACCCGCGCGGCGCCCGCGACCTGCGCGCGTTCCTGCGCGACGACGCCGTTCGCGCCAGCGGGCGGACCGCCGTGCTGTGCACGAACGATCCGGGTGAGGCGCGCGCCATGGCCGACCGCGTGCTGTTTCTGGAAGCCGGCCACCTGAAAGGCGAGAGCGCCCCCGCGCGCATCGAACGGGAGCTGGGCCTGTGAGCGGCGACGATCCTGGGCCGTCGGCGGCGGCGGCCGCGCCGTTGCCGGGCGGGGCGGTGTGGTTCGCCCGCGTGCTGTGGGCGTTCACCCGGCGCGAGTTCCTGGCCCGTTCGGGGTACCGGCTATCGTTTCTGCTGCGCGGCCTCAGCTTTGTGTTCGCCGCCGTGTCGCTGGTTTTTTTCTCGCGCTTCGTGGGCGCGGCAGCGAATCCGCACCTTCTCCCCTATGGCGGCAGCTATCTTGGGTTCACGCTGATTGGTTTGGTGGTGGTCGACCTGCAGCAGGTGGGGCTGTCCGAATTGGCGCAGCGGATCCGGTTGTCGCAGTTGATGGGCACCCTGGAGGCGGAGATCGCCACGCCCGCCCCGGAGTGGATCGTCCTGGGCGTGGCGCCGGTGTACGCGTTCGGGGGGGCGGCGCTGCGGGCGCTGCTGTATCTGGTGGGGGCGGCGCTTCTGCTTGATGTCCGCTTCGATCACGCCAATGTCGCGTCGGTGGCGGTCGCGGTGCCGCTGGTGCTGGCGGCGTTCGCCGGCATGGGCCTTCTGGCGGCGGCCGGGACCATGCTGGTGCGCCGGGCGAACCCGGTGGCAGTGGTGCTGGGGACGCTGTCGGTGTTTCTGTCGGGCGTCCTTTACCCGACCACTGTGCTGCCGTCGTGGTTGCAAGGCGCTGGCAAGCTGCTGCCGCTGACCCACGCCCTGGCCGTCCTGCGCGGCGCCCTGCTGCGCGGGTCAACACCCGCCGAGCTTGGCTCGTCGCTGGAGGCGCTGGCGGTCTTCGCGGTTGTCCTGGGCTGCCTGGGCGTCGGGCTTTTTGTCATCGCCTTTCGTCGCGCCCGTGTAGACGGCTCGCTCACACACTTCTAGTTCCCACGAAGCGAGCGGAGTGAGAGTTGCGTGTTAGTATAAAGACTGGCTGTCGATAACCTCCCCTCCGGCTCTCGGTTCCGAGGCTGCTTCGGTCAAAGGAGATCCCCTGATGCTCTCTTCAGATTCCGCTTCGAAGGGTGATACCCCGGCGCTGATCGCCAAGGTGGCGGCGCTGCAGAACCTCAAAGAGTACGCCGAGCTGAACTGGAACGGCAGCTTCGAGGACTACCTGAATCTGGTGCGCAAGAACCCGGCGGTCACACGCTCGGCGTTCCAGCGCGTCTACGACATGATCTTGTCGTACGGCCAGGAAGAGTACATCGACAACAAGAAGCGCCTCAGCCGCTATAACTTCTTCAAGGACGAACACCACGGCGGGCGCGACGCCATCTATGGTCTGGACATCCCGCTGATGCGCCTGGTGTCCGTCCTGCAAAGCGCGGCGCAGCGCTATGGCACCGAGCGGCGGGTGATCTTGCTGCACGGCCCGGTCGGCAGCTCGAAGTCGACGATCGCCCGGCTCATCAAGCGCGGCCTGGAAGAATATTCACGGACGCCGGAAGGCGCGCTTTACACCTATGAATGGGTGTTGCCGGATCACCTGCACCACGTCGCGGGCGGTCAGGGCGGGTTCAAGTGCCCGATGCACGAGGAGCCCCTGCGCCTGATCCCGGTCGAGTGGCGTGAGAAGGCCCTGGTCGAGCTCGGCATCAACGTGCCGGGCAAGCAGCCGGTGCTCATCGAGGGCGATCTGGATCCGGCCTGCCGCCTGATCTTCCGCGAGCTGATGGCCCATTACAAGGGCAGCTGGGCCGACGCGGTCAAGCACATCCGCGTCCGCCGCTTGATCTTGTCGGAGCAGGATCGGGTCGGCATCGGGACCTTCCAACCCAAGGACGAAAAGAACCAGGATTCGACCGAGCTGACCGGCGACATCAACTATCGCAAGATCGCCGAGTTTGGTTCGGACAGCGATCCGCGGGCGTTCAACTTTGACGGCGAGTTCAACATCGCCAATCGCGGCGTCATCGAGTTCATCGAGGTGCTGAAGCTGGACGTGGCCTTCTTGTACGATCTGCTGGGCGCCTCGCAGGAGCACAAGATCAAGCCGAAGAAGTTCGCCCAGACCGACATCGACGAGGTCATCCTGGGCCACACCAACGAGGCCGAGTACAAGAAGTTGCTATCGAACGAGTTCATGGAGGCCTTGCGCGACCGCACGGTGAAGATCGACATCCCGTACATCACGCGCGTCTCGGAAGAACAGCGGATCTATGCCAAGGATTACAACACTGGAAAAATCCGCGGCAAGCACATCGCCCCGCACACGCTGGAGATGGCCGCCACCTGGGCGGTGCTGACCCGCCTGGAGGATCCGAAGAAGCACCAGCTGACGTTGGTGCAGAAGATGAAGCTGTACGACGGCAAGACGCTGCCCGGTTTCACCCAGGACAACATCAAAGAGCTGCGCAAAGAGGCCATGCGCGAGGGCATGGACGGCATCTCCCCCCGTTACATCCAGGACAAGATCTCGAACGCCCTGGTCAGCGACAAGGGCGAGGGCTGCGTGAACCCGTTCATGGTGATGAACGAGCTCGAGTCAGGGCTGCGCCACCATTCGCTCATCACCAACGACGAACAGCGCCGGCACTTTGGCGTGCTGCTGGGTCTGGTCAAGCAAGAGTACGAGGACGTCGTGAAGAACGAGGTCCAGCGGGCCATCAGCGCCGACGAGGAAGCCATCGCCAAGCTGTGCGCCAACTATATCGACAACATCAAGGCGTATACGCAACGCGAGCGGGTGAAGAACAAGTACACCGGCCAGGACGAGGACGCCGACGAGCGGTTGATGCGCTCGATCGAAGAGAAGATCGACATCCCCGATTCGCGCAAGGACGACTTCCGCCGCGAGATCATGAACTACATCGGCGCGCTGGCCATCGAAGGGCGGCAGTTCGACTTTCGCACCAACGAACGGCTGCAAAAGGCGCTTGAGCTGAAGCTGTTCGAGGATCAAAAGGATTCGATCAAGCTGACCAGCCTGGTTTCGGCCGTCGTCGATCGCGACACGCAGGAGAAGATCGACGTGGTCAAGAACCGGATGATCCGCAACTACGGCTACTGCGAGATCTGTTCGACCGACGTCTTGAACTTCGTGGCCAGCATCTTCGCGAGAGGCGACGTCAAGGACTAGGAGCGCGGCCAATGGAAAACAGGACGGCTCCCGTGACGGTCGAGATGAACGGCACGGCCGCGCAGCTGCTGGTCAAGCTGATGGCTGATCTCGGCACCGATCAGCCGATGGCGGTGCTGACCCGGGCCCTGGGCATGCTGGAACAGGCGCTGGCCGTGCGCGGGCAAGGGCGGCGGTTGGGGGTGTACGATCCGCAGAGCGGTCGCTTCATGGACCTGGTGATCTGAAATGGCCTTGCGAATCGATCCCGACCATCGCCGCTTCCGCGACATCGTGCGCGGGAAGATCAAGCAAGACCTGCGCAAGTACATCTCGCAAGGCGAGCTGATCGGGCGCAAGGGCAAGGACGTGGTGTCGATCCCGCTGCCGCAGATCAACGTCCCGCGCTTTCACTTTGGCAGCAAGAACAAGGGTGGCGTCGGTCAGGGCGAGGGTGACGTCGGCGATTCGTTGGGGCAGGGCGATCCCAACCAGGACGGCCCGGGCAAGGCCGGCGACCAGGCCGGCGAGCACGCGCTGGAGGTCGAGCTGTCGCTGGACGAGCTGGCCCAGATCATGGGCGAGGAGCTGCAGCTGCCGCGCATCGAGCCGAAGGGCAAGCAGCGGATCATCTCGCAGAAGGATCGTTATGTCGGGATCCGGCGCGCTGGGCCCGAGTCGCTGCGGCACTTTCGCCGCACGTTTCACCAGGCGCTGCGCCGCCAGATCATGACCGGCACGTACAACCCGGCGGCGCCGCTGATCGTGCCGGTGCGCGAGGACCGCCGTTATCGATCGTGGAAGACCACGCCGCTGCCGCAGTCGAACGCGGTGATGATCTTCATCATGGACGTGTCGGGTTCGATGGGCGATGAGCAGAAAGAGATCGTTCGCATCGAATCGTTCTGGATCGACACCTGGCTGCGTTCGCAATACAAGGGGTTGGAATCGCGCTACATCATTCATGACGCCGTGGCCAAGGAGGTCGATCGCGACACCTTCTTCAAGACGCGCGAATCGGGCGGGACGATGATCTCCAGCGCCTACAAGCTGTGCGCGAAGATGGTCGAGGACGACTTTCCGCCCTCCGAGTGGAACATCTACCCGTTTCATTTCTCCGACGGTGACAACTGGTCGGTCGACGACACCGTCCAGTGCGTCGAGCTTTTGAAGACGCACATCCTGCCCAAGGTGAACCTGTTCTGTTACGGCCAGGTGGAAAGCCCGTACGGCTCGGGACAATTCATCAAGGACCTGAACGAGCACTTCGACGGCGACGACAACCTGACCGTCTCGGAGATCAAGGGCAAGGAATCGATCATGGATTCCATTCGCCAGTTTCTGGGCAAAGGAAAATAAGGCGCCATGAAGACGGTCGCCCGCTTGCCCAGTTACCTGGCCGACATCCAGCGTGAGATCGAAGCGCACGGCCGCGCCTACGGGCTGGATTTCTGGGAGGTCGATTTCGAGATCCTGGACTACAAGCGCATGCAGGAGGTGGCGGCGTTCGGCGGCTTTCCGGTGCGCTATCCGCACTGGCGGTTCGGGATGGAGTTCGAGCACCTGTCGAAGAGCCATATCTACGGCTTCTCGAAAATCTACGAGATGGTCATCAACAACAACCCGGCGTACGCCTATCTGCTGGAAGGCAACTCGCTGGTTGATCAGAAGATGGTGATCGCCCACGTGCTGGGGCACGTCGACTTCTTCAAGAACAACTATTTCTTCTCCAAGACCGACCGCCGGATGATCGACGGCATGGCCAACCACGCCACCCGCGTGCGCCGGCACATGGAACGGCTGGGCATCGACAAGGTCGAGAGCTTCATCGATTCGTGCTTGTGCCTGGAAAACCTGATCGATCCGATGTCGCCGTTCATCACGCGGCACGCCCCCGAGCGCACCGAGAAGGAAAAGAAGCAGGACGAGACGCCGGAGATCCCGCGCATCCGCGCCAAGTCGTACATGGACAAGTTCATCAACCCGCCCTCTTACATCGAAGAGCAACGAAAGAAGATCGAGCGCGAGCGGGACAAACCGAAGAAGCACCCGGAAGAGCCCGAGCGCGACGTGCTGCTGTTTTTGCTGCAGAACGCGCCGCTGGACACCTGGGAGCGCGACATTTTGGAAATTGTCCGCGACGAGGCCTATTACTTCGCCCCGCAACGCCAGACCAAGGTCCTCAACGAGGGCTGGGCGGCGTACTGGCACAGCAAGATCATGACCGAGCGTGCGCTGAAGGCGTCGGAGATCATCGACTACGCCGACCACAACGCCGGCGTGCTGGCCACCGCGCCCGGGCAATGGAATCCCTACAAGGTCGGCATCGAGCTGCTTCGCCACGTGGAAGAACGCTGGGACAAGGGCCGCTTTGGCCGCGAGTGGAACGAGTGCCAGAGCCTGGACGAGCGGCGGACCTGGGATCTGCGGCTCGGCCTGGGCCGCAGGAAGATCTTCGAAGTGCGCAAGCTTTACAACGATGTCACCTTCATCGACGAGTTCTTCACCATGGACTTTTGCCAGCAGCACAAGTTCTTCTCGTTCTCGATGAACGAACGGTCGGGGAACTACGAGATCGACTCGCGCGAGTTCCAGAAGATCAAAAACAAGATCCTCTTCCAGCTCACCAACTTTGGCGATCCGTTCATCCTTGTCGAGGACGCCAACCACGACAACCGCGGCGAGCTTTTGCTGCGCCACCGCCACGAGGGCATCGACCTGGACGTCGAGCACGCCCGCGCCACGCTGGCGGCGATGGGCCGGGTGTGGCGGCGCCCGGTCAATCTGCTGACCGTCGTCGAGGGCAAGATCAAGATGCTCCGCTTCGACGGCAAAGAGCACACGGACAAGACGCTCTGAGGGTGGGGGGGCAAATCCACCTCCACGGCTCGATGTGGCGCGGGCCCTCGGATGGGCGGCCCCGTCACGGCGATTGTGATCCCCACGGGACGCAGATGCACCGCTCGCCGCTATTGTGAGCGGTGACATCGGTCCGTTCAGCCTATAGCTCGTCGGTGTCGCAGATGAACTTGTTTTGATCGATGCGAATTCCCGCCATTGCGTACTGGAAGGAAGTGTCATTGCTCCCACAGACATGCCCGACGCCGTCCTGAGTACCGGTGTCAACGAATTCGTCGGTGGCTATGATTGGATTCGGCGGGTAGATGCAGATTAGCAGATTCAGGTCGGCGCGAAGTCACCGCATGATGGAGCCGAGGGGACATGCGTGCATGCTGTTAAGTTGTGTTCCCGTATCCACAAACGAACTGTCGCCAAAACGACTGTCACCGATCGACTGACACTTGAATTTGTTTTGATCGAACCGCGCGCCAATCATCACGGATGGCGAACCGTTGACGATCGGGCAACAATGCATGGTGACCGCAGAGACAGTACATTGGGTCCGGTGTCGTAAAAAGCCGCCCCGGAGAAAAGCGCTTGTTGGGCCACGCCCAGGTCATCCACGGCATCATCGGCGCCGCAACCCACAGCGACTGTGGCCACGGCAAGTGTCGAAAGGGCAACAAATGCGGTCCGCGTACTCATGGCGATATCTCCTTGTTTGTCCGTGGTTCCAGGTTTGGATGCGCGCCGTGACTACGGGACAAAGTACAGCGCAGACAGGCTACTAGCTGCCTCGATCGTTTTTCGTTTCCGACTATTCTCAGCGTAGTGCGGACAGCGCACAGATTGGCCAGAGTCGAGTCCTGTACGGTCGAATTGCCGGGTCCAAAGGTCTCTCGTAGTTAGGCCGACAAAACGTAGCTGTTGACGTCCTCTGGGACCTGGCCGGCAGGGGCGGCGTGTTCGGCTCCGCTGTCGAACGCGCTATAGCTGTCCGGTGAAGAACAGCGCGATGATCGGGGCTGCGTTCTGGTCGGGGGCCCTTTGGCTGGCCCCAGCGGTTTCAATGGGGTGCCGGGATCAACAGCCGCTGGCGGCCAGTGTGGAGGCGCTTCACGCTGACATCGTTGATTCGGGCCGGAACCCCCATCAATATTTCGGGATGCATTGCTGCCCGTCGGGGTTCGGCGTGCGCGGATTCAATGTCAGCAAGAACGATCTGCTGTGCCGCCAGGTAAATCAGCAACACGAAGACTGTTTCGTGGACGGACCCACCCGCCGCAGCGGCGCCCATGCCTGCCCACAGGGGACGTACCTGCGCGGCATCGATGCGGGCCACGAAGGGCTGACCTGCTGTTATGACCGGGAGCGAGGTTTCTCAGAATTGCTGTCCGAGACCACCGATCTTGGCCATCAGGAGTTGGGGATGCACGCCTGCCCGGTACCGGCGGGCGCCGGGGACGCGTTCATGACGGGGCTTGATCTGCCTGCGAATCGTTACTTGTGCGCCGGCGCGCCGGTGACGCCGTCGCCGATTGTCGCCCCGGTGAACATCACATTGAATCCAGAATCGGCCAGGACGTTTGGCAATTTCGTTCCCGCGACCCCCCACGCAACCTGGAAGGCGGCCGTTCGCAACTGGCTGTCCCGGCAATTTGATCTCTCGCCATCGGCCCCGTATTTACGGCCGCCAGTGATCACTGTCGACGCCACCGCGGCGGTCGAGGGAGGGGTAACCCGCCGGTTGATTCACTATTCCGTCTTTGGTAGATGGAATGCCCATTCCGGCGTATGTGTTCTTCCCACCCGGCTTTTCTTCGGACGGCGTCTTCCCGGGCGCATTGGTGGTGCACGGTCACTTTACGGAGGCAAAAGAAGGTCTGGGCGTGCAGTGGGACAGCGCCTTGCACGCCATTGGGCTGTACCTGGCGCAGCAAGGTTTTGTCACCTTGGCGCCTGACACCCGCACATGGGGCAGCTATCTGGTCGCGAATGAAGCAAGCAACGGCCACAATGACGTCGTGGCGGCCGCGCAGTCGGCGGCCGGCGGCAACTTTGGGACGCTGCCGCAGCAGACGCTGATCGACAACCTGCTCAGCGGCACCGTGCTGGCGAATCAGGCGCAGCTCCGGTCGATCGCGGTGCAGGGCCTGAGCCTGGGATCCGACCAGGCAATGTGGCTGGCGGCGGTCGACAGCCGGATTGGCGACGCCATCCTGGCCGGCAATTATATTTCGTTCGGATGTCTGAACGATCCCAACTTGAATCATTCCTGTCAGACAGTGCCGGGCATGTCGGCGCGGCTGGCCGCGCCAGCCAGCCGGTTGTTGTTGGACGCGGGCGATATCGCCGGCCTGATCGCGCCACATCGTCTGTACGCGATGTGGGGCGACGGTGACAGCCAGTTCACGCAAACCATCTTGGGAGCCAGCACCACGTGCGGGCAATCGGCGGCTGACTCTGCACGGGCCGTGTATGGCGCCCTGGGTCTGTCTACCGGTTTCGTTGAAGCGCCGATCCACGGAATGGTCCACGAGATCGACACCACGTCGTCATATCAATTCCTGACTGGTAAGACGCCCGTCGATCAGTTGGATTACGGGACGCAAGTGTCCGTCCGCTGGAGCGCAGTTTGATTGGCAGGGCGGGCCGGGCGCGGAGCGGCGAGACTCGCGGGCATGCGTACAAACCGCCTGCTCGCTGCTGACCTGACGCGAAAACACTGGAACGAGAGGAGCGCGGCGCGGG